>NZ_JBFANM010000006.1:0-238310 GCF_040674815.1 Nonomuraea sp. NPDC049709 | reverse complement strand
GGGTGGTGGACTTCAAGAACACGGTCATCATCATGACCACCAACCTCGGCACCCGCGACATCTCCAAGGGCATCGGGGTCGGGTTCGCCAAGTCCAACGACACCGAGTCCAACTACGAGCGGATGAAGGCGAAGGTGCAGGAGGAGCTCAAGCAGCACTTCCGGCCCGAGTTCCTCAACCGTGTCGACGACATCGTGGTCTTCCACCAGCTCACGCCGGCCGAGATCATCAAGATCGTGGATCTGATGCTCGCCCAGGTCGACGCCAGGCTGAAGGACCGCGACATGGGGCTCGAGGTCTCGCCCGAGGCCAAGCAGCTGCTGGCCGACCGGGGTTACGACCCCGTCATGGGCGCCCGGCCGCTGCGCCGGACCATCCAGCGCGAACTGGAGGACTCGCTGTCGGAGAAGATCCTCTACGGCGAGCTCCGGCCCGGGCAGGTCGTGAAGGTGACGATCGAGGGTGAGGGCGACAACGCCAAGTTCCTCTTCAAGGGCGAGACGTCCTCGAAGATCCCGGACTCGGCTGCCGCGATCGCCGCTCCGATCCAGAACTGACCACGTTCTGACGGAAGCCCCCGTGTGAGGAAACTCACGCGGGGGCTTTTCGCATGTCTGTACAGGGTTTCGCGTGGCCGGCGCACATCGGATTCGGATGCCCGCCACTGCCTCTAAGGGACTGGCCATCGTCCCGTCCTCCCATCCAGATCTGTCCGCCGTCGTCGCCACTGGCGTCCACGAGGCGGCCGTACCGCTCATCGGCGCCGATGCCGGTGGTCTGCTGGCGTTGGCGCGGGAACCCGTGAAAGTGCCGCTGCTGCGATGTGCGGGCCAGTGGAGTCGGGTGGGGCGAGAGAGCCGGGGTCAAGGGTAGGGGCCCTGGTGCGAACCTTTTTCGCCGGGAGCTGTCACAGCGGGACGGGCTGTCCTGTCCTAGCTGCGTACGACGAAAATTACGGAGGTTCCCATGACTCAGCGGATCAACGTCGCCAAGCACGTTCCCGAGATCTACCGCCATTTCTTCTCGGTCGAGAAGCTGCTGCACGACAGCGGATTGCCCACCGCCACCCTTGAGCTGGTCAAGCTGCGGGCCAGCCAGATCAACGGCTGCGCCTACTGCGTGGACATGCACAGCCGGGACATGAAGAAGGCCGGCGAGAGCGACGAGCGGCTCTGGATGGTGGCGGCCTGGCGCGAGGCCACGGTGTTCACGCCGGAGGAGCGGGCCGCGCTGGCGCTGACGGAGGAGGCCACCAGGCTGGCCGACCGCGAGGCGGTGCCGGACGCGGTGTGGCAGCAGGCGGCCGAGTACTACAGCGACGAGCAGCTCGCGGTGCTCGTGGTGGCCATCGCCATGATCAACACCTGGAACCGGATCAACGTGACCGCGCGGGTCGAGCCGGGCGCGTGAGCGTGCCCGCTCGGTAGTGATGCCTTGAGCGGGCCTGCCAGGCGCGTCCAGGCGTTCCGGGTCATGGTCGGCCGTCGGCCGTGGCGGGGAGGGGAGTCACGGTCGGCCGCCGGCGGTGGCGGGGAGGGGCGCGGCGGGTCTGAGATCGTCCCTGGGGGCCTAAGGGGACGTGTCCGGGCAAATCCCTCCCCCTATGTCCGATGTTCGCCGCACGAGGCGATGGGAGGCACGTACGACGTCTTGGCGATCCTCACTTCCGGGATTTGGAGAAGTGAGAAGGTTGCCGTCGTTGCGTAATTGTTGGGCGGGCGGGTATGCCGCCACCGCGAGTAGTACTACACTGCGTAGAGCTTCACCAAGTCTCATCCAAGTGAGCCACAAGATCGTGTTCCTAAGTTGAGGGCTGCTCCCCGGGGAGTAGTGAGAAATCAACTCAGGGCGGACGCGCGAGACATCAGCAAGCAGGCATGCTCGCAGGGTTCGCACGTCCGATGCGGGCGACGGGAACACACACAAGCAAGCCGTGGAGGAAACCGATGCGCCTGCGTCACGATGACGGAACGCTCGTTCACCTCGCCTACAACGCAGGCGTCCACCCCGCTGAGGACCTGGAGAACCTCATCGCGCACCTGACCCGGTACGCGGTCCCGGTGCGCAAGCGGCTGGGTGTGGAGCGGATGGGCATCGGGCTGTGGCTGTCCCCGAGCGTCGCCGACCACCTCACGGCCGACCGGATCGAGCTCGTACGGCTGCGCCGCTCCCTGGAGGAGCGCGGGCTGGAGGTCGTCAGCCTCAACGGCACCGGCGGTCGCAACCAGGAGGTCCCGGGGCCCGACTGGGCCAAGCCGGAGCGCTACCGCTACACGATGGCACTGGCCAAGATCCTGGCGTTCCTGCTGCCCGAGGACGTACGGTTCGGCAGCATCTCCACGATCCCGATCGGCTGGCGCCGCGACTGGCCCGCCGACCTGCACTCCATCGCCACCCGTCGCCTCGAGCGGCTGGCCCGCGAGCTGCGCGGCATCTACAGCACGACCGGCAAGACGATCAGGGTCGGGTTCGAGCCGTGGCCGGGGTGCGTGCTGGAGACCACCGAGCAGGCGCTCGAGCGGGTGGGCGGCATCGACTCCGAGCACCTGGGCGTGTGCCTGGACGCCTGCCACCTCGCCTGCGGGGACGAGGAGCCCGGCGCGGCGCTGAAGGGGCTGGCCAAGGCCGGGGCGCCCGTGGTCAAGCTGGGCCATGTGCACAACCACACCGGCGAGACGCCGAACACGGGCGCCGTGCTGCACGACACGCTCACGGCGATGTTGTCGGGCGCGGTGAGCGGCAGCGCGCACATCGAGGTGGAGACGCACAACCTGACCGTCCCCGGGCGGGCCAAGGGGCCGGGGGCGCTGGTGTCGCTGCTGGCCGAGGAGCTGGCCTGGGCGCGTACGAGCCTGACCAGCCTGGGCCTGCAGCTGGCCGCCTAGGACGACCGCCGGGAGTTTGCCGGCGGCCCTCCAGAACCAGCCGCCGGGAGTTTGCCGACGGCCCTCCAGAACCAGCCGCCAGGAGATTGCCGGCGGCCCTTTAGGGCCGGCCGCCAGGGAATGTCGGTCGTTCAGGACACGTCGTCCAGGGCCGGTCGTCTAGAGGTTGCCGAACCACCCAGGCGTGTCCAGGCGCCAGGGGTTGCCCGGGGTCATCCTGCGCAGATCGGACTCCAGCGCGCTCAGGCGGTCCTCGCCGAGCTCGCCGGCCCAGCGGGCGCGCAGCTCGTCGAAGATGCGGGCCGAGCGGTTGAGCGCGTCCATCCCGTACGGGGTCAGGCGGACGATCTTGCGTCTGCTGTCGTGGGGGTCCGAGGTGCGTTCGACGTAGCCGACGCGTTCCAGGGTGTCGATGGTCTTGCCCGCGGCCTGTTTGGAGACGCCCAGCGTACGGCCCAGCTCGACGGCCGTAGTGCCGCCGGAGCCGATCGCCTGCATGACGAATCCGTGCATGGGCCGGATGTCCGGATGGCCCTGGCGGGCGAGCTCGACGTGCAGCTCGTCGATCAGCGTCCGGAACGCGAGCAGCAGGCGTAGCGGGAGTTCGAAGCCGTATGTTGACACGATAGACAACCTGGTTAACTATATGGACAACGTGGTTGCCTATCTTAGGGGGTAAAGCGGCGTGTCCGTCATACGTGATGCCGAGGCGCGGCGGTCGGAGACTCCTGGCGGGGTCATGACGACCTTCGCCTCGCCGACGCAGGGAGGGGCCTCCAGGGCCCTGTGGAAGGTCGATGCCCGGCCCGGCGCCGAGGGGCCGGTGCACGACTTCGACAGCGAGCAGGTGTGGAGCTGGGTCGCCGGGGCGGCGACCGTCGAGCTGGGCGGGGAGACGTACGCCGTCGCCGCCGGGGACACCGTCGTCATGCCGGCCCGTACGGTCCGGCGCGTCCTGGCCGATCCCGGCACCGGGTACACCGCCATCGTCACGGCCGCGTCCGGTGCCCGCGCGCTCGCCCCGGACGGTGCCGATTACGGCGTTCCGCCGTGGATCGCGTGAGAGTAAGGAGAGATTGATGTCCGTTGTTCTCGCGGGTGAGTCCCGCAAGGTCGAGACGCCCAACGGGGTCATGACCACCCTCGCCTCCCCGACGCAGGGACGGGCGGGGCAGGCCGTCTGGCGGGTGGACGCCAGGCCGGGCATGGTGGGGCCGGTGCACGTGTTCGATGCCGAGCTGGTGTGGACGTGGCTCGACGGGGGTGCCGTTGTGGAGCTGGGCGGCGAGCGGTACGAGGTGGGCGCCGGCGACACGATGGTGCTCCCGGCGGATGTGAGCCGGCAGATGTTCGCCGATGCCGAGCGCGGGTTCGTGTCGGTGGTGGTCGCCCCGGCGGGGGCTCAGGTGTACAACCCCGGCGGGGTCTCGGAGCCGGACGCGTGCGACCTGGCCCCGAAGGACGCCGAGCGCCTCGTACCGCCCTGGGCGCGATGAGCTCCCCCGCCCGGCGACGACCGGCCGCGCACGGGGGTCGGTAGTTGGGGCGGCGGCCCGCCTGGTGCCCAGGGAGCCGGTGGGGGCGGCGGCCCGCTTGGCGCGCAGAGAGCTGGTGGGGCCGGCGGCCCGCATGGTGCCCAGGGGACCGGCAGGGGACCACGGCCCGCCCGGTGCCGGTGAACCCGGTAGGAGCGGCGACCTGGTTGGGGCCGGCGGGCGGTCGAGGAGGTGGCCTGCCCGGGGCGGTGAGGTGGTGGGAACGGTGGCCTGCCGGGTGCGGGGAGCCTGGGAGGAGGGGCCGGTCTGCCGGGTGCGGGGGAGCCCGGGAGCAAGGGCGGCCCGGTGGGTGCAGGGGGCTTGTCAGGCGTGGGGGAGGCGGTAGGTGCCGTCTTCCAGGGCCTCGGCCAGGCCGTCGGCGACCAGGCCGTCCAGGGCGCGCTCGCGCTGCACCGCGTCGTCCCACACCGCGTCCAGCGCGGCCTTGGGCACCGGGCCGTGGGCCGAGCGCAGCACCTCCAGCAGGCGGCCCCGGCACTGGCGGTCGGTGCCCGCGTACGTCTGGCCCTTGCGCGCGGGGCCGGCGTGCGGGGGCTTGCCCGCCAGGCGCCAGGCGCACAGGTGGGTGATCGGGCAGTCGGCGCAGCGCGGGGCGCGGGCCGTGCAGACCAGGGCGCCCAGCTCCATCACCGCCACTCCCCAGCGGGCGGCGCCCAGCTCGGGCAGCAGGCTCTCCGCCAGCCGCCGCTCGGCCGCCGAGGTGGCGGTGGGCGGGTATTCCTCCGCGCGGACCGCCCTGGCGAAGACGCGCCGGACGTTGGTGTCCAGCACGGCGTGCCGGCCACCATAGGCGAAGCTGGCGACGGCGGCCGCGGTGTATTCGCCGATGCCGGGCAGCGCCAGCAGGGTCGCGTGGTCGGACGGCACCTCGCCGCCGTGCTCCTCGGTGATCGCCCGGGCGCAGGCGTGCAGGCGCAGCGCGCGGCGGGGGTAGCCGAGGCGGCCCCAGTGGCGTACGGCCTCGCCGGGTTGCTCGGCGGCCAGCGCCTTGGGGGTGGGCCAGCGTTCCATCCACTCGTGCCAGATGGGCAGGACGCGTACGACCGGGGTCTGCTGGAGCATGATCTCGCTGACCAGCACGCCCCACGGGGTCGCGTCGGTCGCCCGCCACGGGAGGTCCCGGGCGTTGTCGTCGTACCAGTCCAGAACGGGCGCGTGCAGGAGGTTCGGCTCAACCACGCGGTCAAGGGTATTGCGAGATGGCCAAGCTCGGCGTGTCGTCACTCTGCGTCGTCGGCCGCTCACCATCCTTGGTGTATGGATCCGGATACGATGCGTGGCGACGGCGGTGACATCTACTGGCGGCGCCGGATGAGCGTGCTGGTGGCGGTGCTCGTCGTGGTGGCCGTTGTGGCGTGGGCGTGCTCCAGCGGAGGCAGCGGCCCCGAACGCTCGTCCAGCGCTCAGTCCTCACCCAGCGCGAGCGTGAGCGCGGGCACGAGTGCCACCCCTGCCGTCGATCCGCTGCTGGCGGGCCTCCGTACGCTCGCCATGGGCACGGCCAGCCCGTCCCCGACCCCCACGACCCCGAAGGCGACGCCCACGCAGCGTCCGAAGCGGGCCGGGGAGCCGTGCGCCGAGGAGGACCTGGTGCTGAGCCTCCAGGGCGGCAAGGAGCAGATCTACCCGGGTGACTCCCGGCCCGGCTTCCTGGTCACGCTGGTGAACACGGGGTCGGTGATGTGCACGGCCGACGTGGGCCCGCGCGCCATGGAGGTCCGCATCACCTCGGGCGCGGACCGCATCTGGTCCACCGCCGACTGCGTGAGCGGCGAGGGCGCGGAGGTCAAGGAGCTGCAGCGGGGGGTGCCGTACGTGCGGTCGCTGGAGTGGGACCGGCGGCGCTCCAGCTCCGACTGCCGCGCCACACCGGCGGCGGCCCTGCCGGGGACGTACGTGGCCATGGTCCGCATGGGCAAGCTGCGCAGCGCCAAGGGCGTCTTCCACCTCCGGTAGCCCGGCTTTCCGCACGTCCCGCCCGATCGCGGACCCGGTCAGGCCCGCTTTCTCGGCGCGCGTGATAGGCGCCTTTCCTGCGGGGCGCGCGTCGGTCAGGCACGAGGCGTACGGCGGTCGCCGCTCTCCGGCGCAGCGCGGGGACCCGGCCGGCTCAGACGTAGCGTTCGAGGATGGAGGACTCGGCGAGGCGGGACAGGCCCTCGCGGACGCTGCGCGCCCGGGACTCCCCGACGCCCCCGACCGCCTGCAGGTCGTCGATGCTGGCCGCCAGGAGCTTCTGCAGGCCGCCGAAGTGGTTGACCAGCCGGTCCACCACCGTGGCGGGCAGGCGGGGCACCTTGGCCAGGAGACGGAAGCCACGGGGGCTGACCGGGCTTTCGAGCTGGTCGGATCCGTTGTGGCCCAGAACGCGGGACACCGCCGAGAGGTCCAGGAGTTCGCTGCCCGACAGCTTGTCGAGGTCGTGCAAAGCCTCCAGGAGGCGTCGCTGGCGGCGGCCGGCGGGTGCCGGGAGGTAGTCGCGGATGACCAGCTCGCGCTCGGAGTCGACGCCGGCCACCAGCTCGTCGAGCTGCAGGGACAGGAGGCGGCCGTCGGTGCCGAGCTCGACGACGTAGCCCTTGATCTCGTCGGAGATGCGGCGGACCATCTCCAGCCGCTGCGCCACGGCCGACACGTCACGGACGGTGACCAGGTCTTCGATCTCCAAGGCCGACAGGGTGCCGGAGACCTCGTCGAGGCGGTGTTTGTAGCGCTCTAGGGTGGCCAGGGCCTGGTTGGCCTTGGACAGGATGGCCGCCGACTCCTCCAGGACGTAGCGGATGCCGTCGAGGTAGAGGGCGATGATGCGCATCGACTTGCTGATGGCGATGATCGGCAGGCCCGTCTGCCTGGCCACGCGCTGGGCGGTGCGGTGGCGGGTGCCGGACTCGTCGGTGGGGATGGAGGGGTCGGGCACGAGGTGCACGGCGGCCCGCACGATCTTCTGGTCGCCGCTCACTACGATGGCGCCGTCCATCTTGGCCAGCTCGCGGAGCCTGGTGGCCGAGAACTCGACGTCGAGCTCGAAGCCGCCGCTGCAGACCTCTTCGACGACCCTGTTGTAGCCGAGCACGATCAGCCCGCCGGTCTGCCCGCGCAGGATGCGTTCCAGGCCGTCGCGCAGAGGTGTGCCCGGCGCTACAGCGGCCAGGGCTTCGCGACGGCGGTCGTCCGAGCTCCTATCCACCTGACCCCCGTGTCGATCGGTCACCTCAGCTTAGCCGCGCTATGTGACGTGTGTGAGAGCGTCCCAGACGTTCTCCGCCTGGACCACCTCGAACCCGGGCGCGAACGCCACCGGCCCCACGGGCACCAGAGCGCGCTGGGTGCCGCGTCTGCGGGTGTCTTCCTCGAGGGAGCCGGCGGGCACGAGGGCACGCTTGAAACCGAGTCGCGCCGCTTCGGTCAGCCGCCTGCGGACGTCCTTGACCGGGCGCAGCTCGCCGGCCAGGCCCACCTCGCCCAGCGCCACCAGGCCGGCCGGCAGCGGCTTGTCGCCGGCGGCGCTGGCGACGGCGAGCATGAGCGCGAGGTCCACGGCCGGGTCGGCCAGCTTGATGCCGCCGACCGTCGCGGTGAACACGTCGCAGCCCCCGAGGCGGGCGTTGAGCCGGCGCTCCAGGACCGCGAGGATCATCTGCACGCGGTAGGTGTCGAGGCCGGAGGACGAGCGCCTGGGCTGCTGCGCCTCGGTGCGGGCGACGAGGGCCTGGACCTCGGCGGGCAGCGGCCGGGTGCCCTCGACCGTGACGGTGACGCAGGTGCCGGGCACCGGCTCGCTGCGCCGGGAGACGAACAGCCCGCTCGGGTCGGTGATGCCCTCGATGCCCCGCTCGTGCAGGTCGAAGCAGCCGATCTCGTCGGTGGGGCCGAACCGGTTTTTGATCGCTCGCACCATGCGGAGCCTGGAGTGGCGGTCGCCCTCGAAGCTGAGCACCACGTCCACCAGGTGCTCCAGCGTGCGGGGGCCGGCGATGGAGCCCTCCTTGGTGACATGGCCCACCAGGACGGTGGCCATGTTGCGCTCCTTCGCCAGGCGCACCAGGTTGGCCGCGACCTCGCGCACCTGCGTCACGCCGCCCGGCACGCCGGTGGCCTGCGCGGAGCCGACCGTCTGGACCGAGTCGACCACGAGCAGCTGGGGCTGGACCTTCTCCACGTGGGTCACCAGGGCCGACAGCTCGGTCTCGGCGGCGAGGTAGAGCTGGTCCTGGATCGCGCCGATGCGGTCGGCCCGCAGGCGCACCTGGGCCGCCGACTCCTCGCCCGTCACGTAGAGGACCGTCGTGCGCTCGGCGATGCGGGCCGCGGCTTCCAGCAGCAGCGTGGACTTGCCGATGCCCGGCTCGCCGGCCAGCAGCACCACCGCGCCCGGCACCAGGCCGCCGCCCAGCACCCGGTCGAGCTCGGCCACGCCGGTCGTGCGGGCGGTCGCCATCTCCGCCTTGACCTGGCCGATGGGCAGGGCCGGAGCGGTGGTGGCCCCCGCCTGGACGACGTTGACCCCGGTGCGGGCGCCTTCCTCGTCGACCGTGCCCCACGCCTGGCACTCTCCACACCTGCCGACCCACTTGGTGGTGCGCCAACCGCACTCTGCGCAGCGGTATCCGGGCTTCTGGGCAGTCTTGGCCATGCGGAGCAGGCTAGCGGCCGGCGCCGACAATCTTCGACAGGCGGCGGCGATCCACGACTATCCCTGGGCCAGGCCGAGCTCCGAGACCAGCATGCGCTTCGGCTTGGCGCCCACGATCTGCTTGACCGGCTCGCCGTTCTCGAACAACATCATCGTCGGAATGCCCATCACCCCGTAGCGGGCCATGATCTCGGGGTTCTCGTCGGTGTTCAGCTTGCCGATCGCCAGGCCGTACTCCGACTCGATCTGCTCCAGCACGGGCGCCACCATCCGGCACGGCCCGCACCACTCGGCCCAGAAGTCGACCAGTATCGGCTTGTCGCTCTTGAGCACCTGCTCCTCGAAGTTGTCCGTGGTCAACGTGATCATCTTCATCCCCTAACAAAGCATCCTGGGCACGACTGGGCGAGCTGGGCGGCCACCTCGGCGCGACGGGCGAGCAGCACGCGGATCTCCCGGTCGATGTCGCTGAGCTTGCGCTCGTAGACCTCGACCGACTCCGCGCACGACCCTCCGGTGCTGTGCCCCTGGCGCAGGCAGTCCACGAACGGCCGCGTCTCCTCCAGCGTGAAACCGATCTGGAGCAGGGCCCGGATCTCGGACACCAGCCTGACGTCGTCCTCGCTGTAGTGGCGGTAGCCGTTGGACCCGCGGCGGGCGTTGAGCAGCCCGTGCTGCTCGTAGTAGCGGAGCGAGCGGGTGCTCACTCCGGTCCGTTCCGCCAGCTCACCGATGCGCATGCCACCACGGTAAACGTTGACACCGGCGTCAGGGTCAAGCCTCAGAAGTAGCGCCAGCGCAGAACGTTCGGGTAGGGCAGCTCCAGGCCCGGCGTCTCGGCGATGGCCTGCTCGGCCACCTCGGGCGCGAACTCGATACGCAGCACCGCCTCCAGGTCCGCCCGCCGCTGGAAGGCCATCCGCAGGTCGAGCGGCCGGCGCTGCCAGCCGTGCAGATCCCAGAACGCCTCGACCTCGCGCGCGGAGTAGGTCGGCACGGTGTGCGAGAACCAGCGCCCGAACGACGCCCGCGTGGCGTCGAGGTCCACGACGAAGGCCGCCCCGCCGCGGCGTACGACCCGGGACAGCTCGCGCAGCCCCGGCTCGCAGCCGGGACCGAAGAAGTACGCCCAGCGCGCGATGGCCACGTCCACCCCGGCGTCCGGCAGCGGCAGGTCCTGGGCCGCGGCGGCGTGCACGGTCACGTTGGCCAGGCCGGCGCAGCGGCGGCGGGCCAGCGTGGCCAGGTCCCCGTGCGGCTCCACGCCGATCACCCGCGCCGCCTGGGCGGCCAGGACCGGCAGGTGGTAGCCGGTGCCGCAGCCGATGTCGAGCACGGTGGCGCCGTCCCAGGGACGCAGGGCGCGCATCGCCGCGTCGGCCGCCCCCTCGGGATCGACGGCACGGTTCTCCAGCTCGTAGACCTGGGGCGTGTTCCAGATGTTCGGACTGGGAATCGCACCTTTCGCTATCCGTGGCATGCCACAACAGTAGATGGAGCGGTAACCCGGAACGCGCCTCACCACAGGGGCTCGCGCGCCAGATCGGCTTCCCCGGCTTAGGCTGGCAGCGTGGCTGATGTCATCCGCGTGCCCAATGCGAAGATCGCATTGTCCACCGCTTCGGTATATCCGGAACGCACTCCTGACGCGTTCGAGCTGGCCGCCCGCCTGGGTTACGACGGCGTTGAGATCATGGTCGGCGCCGACCCGGTGAGCCAGGACATCGACGTGATCGAGCGGCTTTCCGCGCACTACGAGATACCCGTCCTGGCCATTCACGCGCCATGCCTGCTGGTCACGCAGCGGGTCTGGGGGCGTGACCCGTGGGCGAAGCTGGTCAAGGCGCAGAAGGCGGCCGAACGCCTGGGCGCCTCGACGGTCGTCGTCCACCCGCCGTTCCGCTGGCAGCGCGACTACGCCCGCGACTTCGAGACCGGGCTGGCCAGGATGCGGGACGAGACCGATGTCACGTTCGCGGTGGAGAACATGTTCCCGCTGCGGGCCAGGGGCAACGACGTCGTGCCCTACTCGCCCGACTGGAACCCGATCGACTACGACTTCCCGCAGGTGACGCTGGACCTCTCGCACACCGCCGTGTCGGGCTCCGACGCCATGGAGATGGCCGTCAAGCTCGGTGACAGGCTCGCGCACCTGCACCTGGCCGACGGCATCGGCGTGACGAACAAGGACGAGCACCTGGTCCCCGGCAGGGGCAACCAGCCGTGCGCGCAGATGCTGGAGCGACTGGCCAACAACGGCTACTCCGGGCTGGTGGTCCTCGAGATCAACACCCGTAAGGCGACCAGCCGCACCGAGCGGATCGACGACCTGGCGGAGGGGCTGGCCTTCGCCCGGCTGCACCTGGCGGCATCCACATGAACACAGGTCCCATCAAAGATCTGGGCAGGTCGTTCGATCGCGTGGCGGACGCCTACGACGCCGGCCGGCCCCACTACCCCGACGAGCTCTACCGGGCGCTGACCGAGGTGTCCGGCGTCGAGCTGGACGGCGCCACCACGGTCGACATCGGCGCGGGCACCGGCATCATGACGCGCGCGCTCAGGGCCCGCGGCGCGCGGGTCATCGGGGTGGACCCGGGCGAGCCGATGTTGCGGCGCCTGGTGTCCAGGACCGGCGCCGAGGAGGGCGCCCCGGCCGCGGCCGTGCTGGCGGACGGCAACGTGCTGCCGCTGGCCGACGGGGTGGCCGACCTGGTGACCTACGCCCAGTCGTGGCACTGGCTGGACCCGGTGGCCTCGATCGCCGAGGCCAGGCGGGTGCTGCGGCCGGAGGGCGCGATCGCGGGCTGCTGGAACCTCAACCACGCCGCGCAGGCCGAGTGGCTGGCCGCCTACGAGGCGCGCCTGGCGGAGGAGGTTCCCAGCTACTGGGGGCCCGCGGTGGAGGAGTGGTCGGTGCCGCCCATCGCCTCGGCCTTCGAGGTGATCGCCGAGCGCTGGATCCCGTGGACCAGGCTGGTCGGCATCGAGGACTTCCTGCTGGACCTGCGCTCCCACTCCTACATGGCGGCGCTGTCGCAGGAGCGCGCCGACGAGCTGGTCGAGCGGCAGCGGGTGGAGCTGCGCAAGGCGTTCCCCGAGGGGTTGCTGTCCGTGCCGATGCGGGTCTACCTGGCGGTGGGCCGGTGACGGTGAAGCGGCGTCCCGGGCGCAGGCCCGGGTCGGCCGACACGCGGGGGGAGATCCTCACCGCGGCGCGGAGGGTCTTCGCCGAGAAGGGGTTCGACAAGGCCACCGTGCGCGGCATCGCCAGGGAGGCGCAGGTCGACCCCGCCCTCGTCCACCACTATTTCGACACCAAGGCCGGTATGTTCGCGGCGGCCATGGCCCTGCCGATCACGCCGCAGGACGTCCTCCCGGTGCTGCTGGAGGGACCGCGCGAGGAGATCGGGGAGCGGCTCGTACGCATGATCCTGCGCGTCACCGCCTCCGAGGAGACCAGGGAGCCGCTGCTGGCCCTGATCCGCTCGGCCGTGACCCACGACCAGGCGGTCGCGATGTTCCGGGAGTTCATCACGAACGCCCTGCTCTTCCAGGTGGCCGACCGGCTGCGGGTGCCGCACCTGAGGGTCGAGGCCGCCTTCGCGCAGATGCTGGGCGTCATCATGGCCCGCTACGTCATCAAGCTGGAACCGCTGGCCAGCGCCGGTCACGACGAGCTGGTCGAGCTGCTCGCGCCGACCATCCAGAGGTACTTCACCGCCTAGAGCATTGTTCTGGATATGTCGGTGACCTTAGGGTATGTCACGTAGACCGGTAAAGTTACTCGTGGGTAGGATCTGGTCGTATGCCTGCGCAGCGGGTGACCGTACGCTGACAGCCAACGTCGTCTGTGGGAGGACCCCGTGCTCTGGGTAGCCATCATCGGGCTCGTCATGACCGTCCTGGCGGTGGCAATGGCCGGCCGCAGGGCGCTGTTCCTGTACAGGCTCGCGACCGTGGGACCGCCCGCGCCTGAGCGCATCGAATATGCCAGGACACATGTGGGCGACGAGCTCAAGGCTCAGCTCGTCGAGGTGTTCGGGCAGAAGAAGCTGCTCAAGTGGACGCCGTCGGGCACCGCGCACTTCTTCGTCATGTGGGCGTTCTTCATCCTGCTGACCGTCTACGTGGAGGCGTACGGCGCGATCATCCAGGGGGCGATCACCGGCAGGCCCGACTTCCACATCCCGCTCATCGGGACCTGGGGCGTGCTCGGCTTCCTGCAGGACTTCATCGCCGTCGCGTGTCTGCTCGGCCTGGTCGCCTTCGCGATCATCCGGGTCAAGAACTCGCCCAAGACGCTCGGCCGCGACTCCCGCTTCTCCGGCTCGCACCTGGGTGGCGCGTGGCTCGTCCTGTTCATGATCTTCAACATCATCTGGACGCTCTTCCTCGCCCGCGGCGCGGCCGCCGCCAACGGCAACTTCCCCTACTCCTCGGGCGCCTTCGTGTCGCTCGCGCTCGGTGACGTGCTGCCGCAGAGCGGGCTGCTGGAGGAGATCGCGCTGCTCCTGCACATCGGCTTCATGCTGGTGTTCCTGGTCATCGTGGTGAACTCCAAGCACCTGCACATCTTCACCGCCCCGCTCAACGTGCTCTTCTCGCGCCGCCCCGACGGCCTGGGCGGCGCGCCGGAGATGCGTGTGGACGGCAAGCCGGTCGACTTCGAGGACGAGGACCTCGACCCGGAGCGGCTCGGGCGCGGCAAGATCGGCGACACCACGTGGAAGGGCTTCCTCGACTTCTACTCCTGTACGGAGTGCGGTCGTTGCCAGTCGCAGTGCCCGGCGTGGAACACCGACAAGCCGCTGTCGCCGAAGATGCTCATCCTCGACCAGCGTGACCACGCCTTCAAGGTGGCGCCGTACCTGATGGCGGCCGCGGGCGGTGTCGAGCACAAGGACACCGACGTGCTGGCGCTGCTGGAGAAGCCGCTGGTCGGCGAGGACGGCGTGATCCACCCCGACGTGCTGTGGTCCTGCACCAACTGCGGCGCCTGCGTCGAGCAGTGCCCGGTGGACATCGAGCACATCGACCACATCCTCGACATGCGCCGCTACCAGGTGATGGTGGAGTCGTCGTTCCCGTCCGAGGCGGGGGTGATGGTGAAGAACCTGGAGAACAAGGGCAACCCGTGGGGCATGTCCGAGATGAAGCGGGCCGACTGGATCGAGGAGCTCGACTTCGAGGTCGAGGTCGTCGAGGAGAAGATGCCCGAGGACGCCGAATACCTGTTCTGGGTGGGCTGCGCGGGCGCGCTGGAGGACCGGGCCAAGAAGACCACCAAGGCCGTCGCGGAGCTGCTGCACATCGCGGGCGTGAAGTTCGCCGTGCTCGGCCCGATGGAGGCGTGCACCGGTGACCCGGCCCGGCGGCTGGGCATGGAATACCTGTTCAACATGCTCGCCCAGCAGAACATCGAGACGCTCAACGACGCGGGCGTGAAGAAGATCGTCGCCACCTGCCCCCACTGCTTCAACACCCTCGCCAACGAATATCCGCAGCTCGGCGGCACGTACGAGGTCGTCCACCACACCCAGCTGCTGTCCAAGCTGGTCGACGAGGGCCTGCTCACCCCGGTCACGCCGATCGAGGAGAAGATCACCTACCACGACCCGTGCTTCCTGGGCCGCCACAACAAGGTCTACTCCCAGCCCCGCGACATCATGTCGAAGGTGCCCGGCGTGCAGACCCAGGAGATGCACCGCCACAAGGACCGCGGCTTCTGCTGCGGCGCCGGCGGCGCGCGCATGTGGATGGAGGAGCGCATCGGCAAGCGCATCAACACCGAGCGCGTGGACGAGGCGCTGACCACGAATCCCGACACCGTCTCCACCGCCTGCCCGTTCTGCATGGTGATGCTCGGTGACGCCATCAACGAGAAGAAGAACAACGGCGAGGCCAAGGAGTCGCTCGAAGTCGTGGATGTGGCCCAGCTGTTGATCAAGTCGGTCAAGGGAGCTTCCTGACCACGAGATGTCGGACTCCTCCACATCTGATGTGGAGGAGTTTCGCCTGTCAACGGGTGTGTCTGCGCGAAATCCGGCATCCACATAACGGGAAAATCACGGTAACCTCAACGTCGCATGGCTCTATTCGACGGGGAGGGGGCTCGTGATGGGCGTCGTCGTCACGGACGCCGAGGTCACCCTGGCCGACGTGCTCTCCCTGCGACTAGCCATCGACGAACCACTGGAAGACGGCACCGAACTCGTTCTCCGGCATCGCACCACGGGGGTGGAACGCGACGTGCTGCTCGGCAGTCCAGGCGCGCGGGCGCGCGAGGCCACGCTGGCGGTCTCGCTGGCGCCGCTGGAGCTCAGCACCGGGCGCTGGGACGCCTATCTGCGCAATGACGGCAAGCGCAGCAGGCTGCGCAGCGTGGACCCGGGCTTCTCGCTCGACCACCTCGACGCGTACGCGTTGTGCAAACGGTCCCTCGCCTACCGCTCCTACCGCACCCGCAACGGCTTCCTGGCGCTGAAGATCTCCGACGCCGAGCCGGTGGCCGAGGTGCGCTCCATCTGGTTCAGGGAGGGCCGCTTCGAGGTGATGGGCCTGCTGGCCTTCACCGGGCTCGAGGACGACGACTCCCGCCACGAGGCCGTCCTGACGCTCGACCGGCGGCAGACGAGCGCCCACCTGTCGGCCACGGCCACGGTGCAGGGGGTGCGCTTCCACGCCGCCGTCTCCCTCGTGGACGTGCTGGCCGCCGACCCCGACGGCGCGGCCAGCTCCGGCACCTGGGAGCCCGCGCTGGAGGTCGACGGGGTGCCCACGCCGCTGCGGCTGGGCGCGCGACTCGACGACGTCGACGGCAAGCGGCGCCGCCTGCACTACCCGTCGGCCAGGGTGGACGGCGTGCTCATCAAGCCCTGCTACAC
Organism: Nonomuraea sp. NPDC049709; assembly: GCF_040674815.1. NCBI lineage: Bacteria > Bacillati > Actinomycetota > Actinomycetes > Streptosporangiales > Streptosporangiaceae > Nonomuraea > Nonomuraea sp. NPDC049709. The sequence continues at coordinate 222,349 of NZ_JBFANM010000006.1, read as the reverse complement.
CGCGGACGACGAGCTGCGGATCGAGGTCGGCGGATGAAGGTCAGCCTGGTCCTCGCCTCGGCGTACGCCATGCGGGGCGACGTCCGCGCCACGCTGAACCTCGCCACCGCCCTCGCCGAGCGGCACGACGTCGAGGTGATCAGCATCAGGCGGCAGAAGGAGAAGCCGTTCTTCCCCGTCGGCCCGAAGGTGACCATGCGCAGCGTCGTCGACGCCAGGCCGGGGGTCAGGCACCTGCTGCCGCGCGGCCAGGTGCGCACCGAGGTGGCGCTGTGGCGGGTGCTGCGCAACCTCAGGTCCGACGTCCTGATCACGACCCGGCCCGGGATCGGCGTCCAGGCCGCCCGGCACGCACCGCGCGAGACCATCAGGATCGCCCGTGAGTGGGGCCGGCCGGCCGTGCCGGGTCCCGTGCAACGCTTCTACCCGCGCCTGAGCGCCGTCGTGACGGCCACGGAGTCGGCCCAGGAGGAATGGGTCAAGCTCCTCGGCGACGGGGCCGTCGTGCACAGCGTGCTGGACGCGCTCCCGAGCGGCCCGTGGCCGCGCTCGCGGATGGACAACCGGATCGTGGCCGCCGGCGGGCGGTGGGTGCCGATGAAGGCTTATGACCGGCTGATCCGGGCGTTCGCGATCGTGGCGGACAAGCGGCCGGACTGGCGGCTGCGGCTCTACGGCGGCGGCCCCGAGGAGCGCCGGCTGCGCGCGCTGGTGCGCGACCTCAACCTGCACAACCACGTCTACTTCATGGGCACCACGCCGGATCTGGCGGGCGAGTTCGCCAAGGCGTCGATCGTGGCCAACACCTCGCACAGTGAAGACCTGGGCATGACCGTGCTGGAGGCCATGGGGTGCGGGGTGCCCGTGGTGGCCTTCGAGGGGGCCAGGGGGCCCAGGGAGTTCGTGGCGACGGGCTACAACGGCGTGCTGGTGCCCGAGGCGGACAGCGACCCGCAGCTGTTCGCGGCGGCGCTGCTGGCGCTGATCGACGACGAGCGCAGGCGGCGCTCGCTCGCGGCGGGGGCGCGGGACACGGCGGTGCGCCACTCGGCCGACGAGGTGGCCGAGCAGTGGGAGAAGCTCATCGCCGATCTCCGCTAGCGGATACCTGTTACGGGTACCGTAGAACCATGCATGGGTACAGCGGGGACAAGCAGGCCTATCTGACGCGCCTGCGGCGAATCGAGGGGCAGATCAGGGGTCTGCAGCGCATGGTCGATGACGATGCCTACTGCATCGACGTGCTCACCCAGGTCTCCGCGGCGACGCGGGCGCTGCAGGCGGTGGCGCTGGGGCTGCTCGAGGAGCACATCTCGCACTGCGTGACCGACGCGATCAACACCGGCGGGCCCGAGGCCGAGGCGAAGGTGAAGGAGGCCTCGGCGGCGATCGCCCGCCTCGTGCGTTCGTAGGAGTGGCCGTCTCGTCCGTAAGTCGGAGGACCGGGCGGCGGATTGACTAGTTATGAGAAACCCCGGAAACCCACCTTCCCGACCCCTTTGGAGCCGGGAACTAGGTCCCCGGGGCTAGTAATCGTGTTGGTCCTTCAGCGGCTCGCCGAAGTCCGCAATCCGAGCGCGTCGTCGAGTTCGTCCAAGGTCAGCCGCCGCTCGCTGACAGCCACGGCCGTGAGCACCTCGGCGTAGAGCGCAATCTCGTCCAACGCGACACGGTCGTGGACCCGAGAGTCCAGGTCGTCGTGCCCCACCGCGTCGTCCTTCCTTCCGCAGCCCACACCCTCTACGAGGTTACGGCTGAGGCCCTTCCGGCGACATGGCCCATCGGAGTCATTCCTTTCCGCGCCGCTGGGCCCCCAGGAGGATCATTTCCCGAATCCGAGATCACAATTCAGCGAATTTGCTGTTATCATAAGTGTTAGAACGATATAGGCGGAGTAAGGGTGAAATAACGGTATTAGTGGTTTAGGCGTGACCGGTGTGGTGATCGTCGCGTTCATGGACGATCTTACGGACGAGTGCCGCCTGCCCCGCCAGCCCCCGCTCCGGCACCTTGGCCCCCGTCAGCCGGCCCCACGCGAGCCCCATGGCGTACGCGGCCCCGAGCACCGCCGCCCCGCTCGCCCGGTCCGGCGGCGCCACCTCCAGCACCGGGGCCGGCGCGACCGAGACCCCGCCCGTACGGACCGGGAAGCCCTCCGGCTGCGTCGACTCGGCGGCGGACGTGCCGGTGCGCCCCGCGCGCCGCAGCTCCTCGTACGCCAGCCGCAGCCGGTGGTCCAGCCGCCCCGGCAGCGTCCCCCTGGAGTCGGACAGGTCGGCCAGGAACGCGGCCGCGGCCTCCCGCGGGTCCGGCATGAAGGACAGCGCCTCCACGAGGTCGTAGAGGGCGTGGGAGAAGTGCGCCTCCGGGTCGTTCTCCACGAGCAGGGCCCGGCACAGCCGCGCCGGGCAGCGCGCCAGCCACGCCCGGCGCACCGGCTCGGCGGCGTCGTGCACGACGTCGAGCCCCGGCCGGCGCAGCACGGGCTCCACCATCGTGAGCAGGGCCAGCGCCCGCGGCCTGAAGCGGGTGTCCAGCAGCAGGATCTGGGCCGTGTCCGCCATCACGGCGGCCAGCCTGAGCGCCTCCCGCGAACGCCCGGCCCGCAGCCGCTCCACCACGAGCGTGACGAGATCGAGCAGCGGCGGCGCGGGCAGCCAGCGCACCCACTCGTCGCCGGGCAGCGGGCGGCGCAGGTATTCGCCGAACACGGTGATCAGCCGCTCGTTGCCGTCGAAGGCCGGTGCGTAAGCGCACCACATGATCGTGCCCCAGACGGCCGCCACGGTGCTCGGCACGTCGGAGGCGAAGATCTCGTCGAACGCCGTCAGCGGGTAGTCCAGCTCCGACTTGAGCCCGCCGGCGCGTACCAGCACGCGGACCTGCTCGGTGAGGCTCTCGGGCACGTCGGGGCCGACGAACGACTGGACGGAGCCCGGCTCGGCGTGGAAGTCGTAGCCGACCGGCACCACGTCGTCCGGCAGGGCCGCCGCCGGGTGCCCCACCTGGCGGGCCCGCGTGCCCCTCGGCGGCGGGGCCAGGTGCCAGCGGCCGTCGGCGGGGTCGAGCAGGTGCCAGCGGGCGTGGGCTCCGAAGATCCATCGGTCGCCGGCTGGGGTCACAAGAATTCTGGCAGCGAGCACGTGGGCGCGGTCGGGCACGGAAAGGCCCTGCCAGCGCGGGTCCGCGACCATCGCGCGGACCTCCGCCTCTGTGGCGGTGAACGCGTCCCAGGGTGGCACGGCGGTCATCGTACTGGGAGTACTCGGATCATCCATCGGCATTTCACGGCAGAATGTCCGCTATGAGGGCGAAGGTAGCAGGGATGTTGGCAGTCGTAAGCGTGCTCTCCGGTTGCGGTACGTCCACGTCGGCGCGGCCGACGCCCACCGGTCCCGGCATACTCACGCTACAGAACGCCACGCCCCCGGCGCCCGGCGGGGAGGTCGGCGCGGCCTCCACGGAGTTCGACAAGGCCGCCGACCTGACGATGTGGACCAAGCTCAGCGAGACCGAGAAGGACATCGACCGGATCGCCAAGTACGACGTGAACAAGACCGTGAAGGGCTCGATGTACCTGGAGCCCAAGACCTCGGCCTGGTTCGACGGCTTCCGGGGCCCCTTCGTGTACCAGGAGCTCGCCGGGGACATCGTCATGCACGCCCGGATCAAGGTCGAGGGCAAGAAGGGCGGCCAGCCCAAGCGGAAGTTCTCGCTCGGGGGGCTGATGGCCCGCCAGCCCAACTCGTACGCCAAGCCCAACTGGGTGTCGGTCACCACCGGCACCGGCGAGAAGAGCGGCCAGGTCGAGGTGAAGTACACCCAGGACGGCAGCTCCAAACCGCAGGAGCTGGCCGTCAAGAGCGGGTGGGTGGAGCTCTCGCTGGCCAGGGTGGGCCGGGTCTTCGTCGCGCTGTACAAGGAGGACGGCGGGAAGTGGAAGGTGGGCCGGCGCTGGCCGTCGACCCTGCCCGACGTGCTCCAGTGGGGGATCACGGCCTACACCGACTGGGACAGCTACAGCCTGCTCAAGAAGGACGCGGCCAAGGCCAACGCCACGCAGGTCAAGGGCACGCCCGACCTCGAGGTCACGGTCGACTTCGTCCGCTTCCTGAGGCCGGAGCTGCCGGAATATGCCGACCCGCTCAACAGCGCGTCGGTGTCGGACGAGGTCCTGATCAAAGCGATGACGCCTGCCGGTGCCTGAGCGCCTTGGCCATGTAGTTGTCCGGCGTGCGCGCGAAAGAGTCGCGGTCGTCGTCGGTGAGCTCACGCACGATCTTGCCCGGCACGCCCGCGACCAGCACGCCCGCGGGGATCTTCTTGCCGGGGCCCACCAGCGCTCCGGCGGCCACCAGCGTGCCCGCCCCCACGTGGGCGCCCCCCAGCACGATCGCGCCGATGCCGATCAGCGCGCCGGACTCCACGTGGGCGCCGTGGACCATCGCCTTGTGGCCCAGGCTGACGCGGTCTTCCAGGATCGCGGGCTCGCCGGGGTCGGAGTGCAGGCAGCACAGGTCCTGGACGTTGCACTCCGCGCCGATCTCGATCCGCTCGTCGTCCCCACGGAGAACGGAGCCGTACCAGATGCTGGACGCCCGGCCCACGCGTACGTTGCCGACCACGACGGCGCTGGGGGCTATGTACGCCTCAGGGTGTATGTCTGGGACTGCTCCGTTGTCCAACGCTGCTATGTACATTCGACACATCGTAATTCCAGGTCGGGGTATGGCGTTCGGGTTGCGGACGTGGGCAGATGGCAGGAAAGTCGTTTCCTGACGTCTCGTCGCCAGACCCTCACAACCCGCAGTTTTCCCCCGCCTCACGCAAACCACCCTTAGGTAACCCCCATGACACACCAGCACGAGAGCATTCCCGATCTGATGCAAGAGGACACCTTCGAAGTCGTGATGCGCGGCTACAACCGCCGCCAGGTCCACGACTACATGATCCGTACCCGTAACCAGATACGGGATCTGGAGGAGAGGCTGGCACGGGCGATCGACCAGGCGGAACAGGGCCGCATCGAGCTGGCCGAGGCCAGGCGGCGCATGGTCGAGACCCCTCAGAGCTACGAGGACCTCAGCCCCAGACTCGCGCAGATCCTCCGGCTCGGAGAGGAGGAGGCCGCGTCCAAGCGCGAGGACGCCGAGGCCGAGGCCGCCAGCGTGCGCGACGCGGCCAAGTCGGAGGCCGACCGGCTCGTCACGAGCTCCCGCGAGACCGCCGACAAGATCCTCACCTCCGCGCAGGCGGAGGCCGAGCGGCGGGTGAGCGAGGCCACGCAGGCCGCCGAGCGGATGCTGGCCCAGGCGGGCAGCGACGCGGAGGAGCAGCTCACCGCCGCCCGCACGGAGGCCGAGGAGACGCTGAGGGAGGCGCGGTCCGAGGCCGAGCAGCTGCTCTCCTCGGCCCGGTCCGAGTCGGAGCAGTCACTGCAGTCCGCCCACGCCCAGGCCGAGCAGTTGGTGCAGTCCGCCACCGCGCAGGCCGAGCAGCTGGTGCAGTCCGCGACCGCGCAGGCCGAGCAGCTCACGACGGGAGCGCGCGGGGAGGCCGACTCGATGCTGGCCGCCGCGCGGCAGCGTACCGCCGCGCTGGACGAGCAGGCGGGGCGGCGGGTCGAATACCTGTCCAACACACACACCGAGGTCGTGCGGCGGCTGACGGAGATCAGCTCGGTGCTCGGTGACCTCATGCGCAGTGAGTCGAACGCCGGGCCGCTGGTCCCCGAGGCCGCCACGCCGCCGGCGCCGCAGAACCCGCAGGACGACGTGCGGGTGATCGTCGAGGAGGACGAGCCCGAGGAGCAGCAGCAGCCCAAGGAAGAGGGCATCTCGGACGACACGGACGTGCACATCGTCCGGCTGTCGGAGGCGCAGAAGTAACCAGGCCGCCTCGCCCCTGTCCTCGCGGGGACAGGGGTCAGGGCCTGGCCGCCAGGTAGGCCGCACCCCGTGGTGAGACGCGGTAACCGGTCTCCAGGCTGATCGTCAGACCGAGCTCCTTCAGCCTACGGACGTTGAGCTTGAACCGGGCAACCTCCTGGCCCACCTCCGGCGCCAGGTCCCCGGCCCGCACCCCGGGCCGTGCGGCGATGAGCCGCAGCGTGGGGAGCGCCCAGGGGCCCATCCGGTCCAGCCGCGCGGTGAGTGCCGCCACCTCCTCCTGGGCCAGTGTGGAGCTCGCGGCCAGCACGTCGCGCGGGTCGGGCTCGTGTACCAGGCGCAGCGCCAGGCGGTGGATGGGGTCGGAGCCCCGCGCCGCGAGGTCCGCGAGGAGGGCGGCGCGGTCCGGATAACCCGCCGCCCTGGCCTCCTCCTCCGTCACGTCCTCGGCGGAGGTCACCGCCACCGAGGTGACCTCCGCCATCAGCCCGTGACCCATGCGGTAGCGCCCGCCGGCCGTGACCTGGGGACGTTTCCATCGCCTGAAGGCCAGGGTGATCGAACCATCCTGGATGCCCTCGCGCAGGCGCCGCTCGAACAGCATGCCGACGACTCTACGGGGGTGGGGAGCGGAAGCCCCCGCCCCCGATAGGGTCGGAGGCTTCCGCGTTCGTGGCCCCTCCTGATTGGGGGCCCGGTACCGGGGCCGCCGAGACGCTGGACCCGGCACCGGGCTGCTTGTGTACGCCGGTCGCGGAACGCTCCACGACCTGCGTCAAGGAGGTGCGGGGCCGGCCCGCCACGTGGTCTGCTCGCCGGCCCGCCTCTCCTGGTCCCGGAGCTGGTCGCGCAGGCCGTCCGGGTCGTCCGCGTCGATGGTCATCGCACATCCGGCATCGCGCTGCGCCGCGCTGAGCGGATGGTGTCTCGTGGCCCACCAGCGGCCCGCATCGCTCCGCCAGATGGTCCACTGGGGGTATTCCCGGGCGATTTCGGCAAGGTGCCGATCAAAGGACATCGCTGTCCACCTTTCCCGGGCCCCCAGGCGAGGTTTCCATCTCCTTAGAAGATGCGGCACCTCTCTAGAGAATTCAATGATCGTGATGGACAGGTCAACCTATCGCTTGACAGATCGGTTTGAATCACGCGTCGAAGTCGTACTGGAGTACGTACGCCGCCGAGTCCAGCACCATCTCGTTGAGCTCGATCGGCAACCCGCCCGACGTGTACGCCGTCCGCGAGATAACGATGACGGGGGTGCCGCCCGGCAGGTCGAGCAGCCCGCTCTCGCGCGGCCCCGGCATCCGGGCCCGAACCTCCTCGGTGAAGTGGGCGGGTGGGACGCCCAGGTCGCTCAGCCTGGCATAGACGCCGCCCGGGCCGGTGTCCGCGAGGGTGATCGCGCTGCCCTCGACCAGATGGGCGGGGAAGTAGGACGTGGCCAGTTGCACGGGTCTGGTGTCCACCGAGTAGCGGCGCCGCCGTACCCATACCTCGCCGCTCTCCAGGACGCCCGCCACCTCCTCCGTGGCTCGCTCCAACGCCACCTCCACCCGGTCCACGGTGAAAGGCCGGCCACGCGTGTCCGCGTCCCAGATGGCCCGCCCCTGACCCCACTGCTCTCGTGACAGACGGCGCGAGCCGTGCCTGCGTATGGGTTTGAACAGCCGCACGTAAACCCCCGAACCTCGTCTGGGCACCGCCAGCCCTTCGTTGATCAGTACGGCAAGCGCCTGCCTGGCGGTGGCTCGTGCGATTGCGTAGTCGGCCATGAGCGCGTTCTCGCCCGGTAGTCGGTCCCCGTCGCGCAGTTCGCCGGACAGAATCCGGGCGCGGAGACCGTCGGCGATGCGTCGATAGATAGGGGGCTCGTGGGGTACCGGGGATTCAGACAACTTTGATCACCCTCTGTCACCAACCAGGTTGTGGCGTCTCCAGAGAACTTGCCCCGTCTTGTCCACGATCGCACAGAAGCAAGCGATGGTCGCGGGCTGATTTTGAGCGGATCGTGCCCGTGTGGTGAATTCCGCGATGTTTTAGCGGACCGTTACCGTGGAACGGTCCCGGCCGGTATTCGATCGGCCCACCAGCGGCGAGTAACCAAAGCGAAGATCACCGCGCCGGCCGTGTTGAGGATGACGTCGTCCACGGACGAGAAACGACCCAGGCGCAGCACATACTGGAGCACCTCGACCAGGACCGAAAATGCCGCCGCGATGGCCGCAACGCGGGCGATCGAGGACATGGCTCGGCTGCGTACCGGAAGCAGCGCGCCCAGCGCCGCGAAGACCAGCAGATTGCCTCCGACCTGCACCGACACCGCCTCCCACGACGCCTCGGCCAGGTCCGCGAGGTCGGCGAACGGGACCAGGCCGACCCCTGCCCGGCCGTCCGACGGCGTGAGGATCATCCATATCCATGGAGCGGTCCCGACCGCGATGCCGACGTCGGCGATCGAGGTGCGCAGGGGCGCCGGACGGAGGGCGCGGGCGCGGCGGCGGGAGAGGAGCAAGATTGCTAGCAAGCCCAGGGGGAGCGCAAACGTACCAGCAATAATGACGTTTCCCCACAATTCCCACGTCCGCGCCATCCGACCATGATGGCGATTGATCTAGGGGTACCGGAAGATGTCTATCTGGACAGGTCTCATCGGGCGGGAAGATGCTCCTCAAGGAAGGCCAGCGCCACCCGCCAGGCACGCTCCGCAGCCTCCGGGTGGTGGAACATCGGCGCCTCGCTGTTGTGGAAGGCGTGCCCGGCCTCTTCCTCGACGTGCATGACCACGTTCGGCCTGGACTCGGCGGCCTTCTCGACGACCGCCACCCGCTCGCGCGGGATGTAGGGGTCGCTGCCGCCGAACACCAGCAGGAGCGGCGCCTCGATGCGCTCCATCAGGCCGGTCGCGTCGGGGACGGCCGAGCCGTAGAAGGACAGGACCGCGGCCATCTCGACCTGGGTGGCCAGCATGTAGCCGATCGAGCCGCCCAGGCAGAAGCCGAGCGCGCCGACGCCCCCGCTCACCTCGGGCCGCGCGTCCAGATGGGCGACCGTGAGGGCGCAGTCGGCCACGCCCTGCGCGAAATCGAAGCCCTCGCTCAGCTCGATCGCGGCCTGCGTGCCCTCGGGCGTGTGCTCGCCCCGCCAGTTCGGTCGCAGGCGCCAGAACAGGTCCGGCGCGGCCACCACGTAACCGCGGGAGGCCAGGTCGAGGGCGACCTTCTCGATGTACGGGCCCACTCCGTAGATCTCCTGCACCAGGAGGAGCCCGGGGCCGGTGCCGGAGTCGGGAAGCCACACGCGGACGTCGAAGGAGCCGTCGTGGGCGGCGATTCGATCTGTACGGGTCTGCATGTCCACCAGCATCGCGCATGGCGCGCGCCGCGTTCCGGCGAGACGATGCGATCGGGGGTTCCGTGTCCCGGAACACCCTGTTGTCCAGGGAGCGCACGGCGATCTATACCGGGGAGTGAGGGAGAGATGAGGAGACTGTTGTGCTGACCCATTTCATCGGTGGCCAGCCGGTTGCCGCGGGCAAGGCGTTTCCCGTCCACGACCCTGTGACGGGCGCGGTGGTCAGACAGGTCCACGAGGCCGATCCCGAGGTGGCCGACCGGGCGGTGCGCGCGGCCAGGGAGGCGGCGCGCGACTGGGCGGGGATGCCCGTCGGCGAGCGCGCCGGGTGGATGCGGCGCCTGGCCGAGGGCATCGAGGCCCGGTTCGACGACCTGGTGGCGGCGGAGATCGCCGACACGGGCAAGCCGCTCGACCAGACGCGCACGCTCGACATCCCGCGCGGCATCGCGAACTTCCGCGCCTTTGCCGAGATCGCCGCCCAGCGCCCCGACGACGCCTTCCACCTGTCTGGGACGCTCAGCTACACCGTACGCAGGCCGCACGGCGTGGTCGCGGTGATCGTCCCGTGGAACCTGCCGTTCCTGCTCATGACCTGGAAGCTCGCGCCCGCCCTCGTCGCGGGCAACACCGTGGTGGTCAAGCCGTCGGAGCAGACGCCCGGCTCGGCCGCCGTGTTCGCCGAGATCTGCTCCGAGACGGGGCTTCCGCCCGGCGTGGTCAACATCATCTTCGGGCACGGGCCGGCCGGCCAACTGCTCGTCGAGCACCCGGGCGTGGACGCCGTGACGTTCACCGGGTCCACCGCGACCGGCACGGCGATCATGAAGACGGCGGCCGACCGGGTCAAGCCGATCTCGTTCGAGCTGGGCGGCAAGAACGCCGGGCTGGTCTTCGAGGACTGCGACCTCGACCGGGCGGTCGAGGGCACCATGAAGTCGGTCTTCACCAACGGCGGCCAGGTCTGCCTGTGCACCGAGCGGATGTACGTCCACCGCTCGATCTTCGAGGACTTCTGCGCCCGGCTGGCCGTTCGCGCCCAGGAGGTGGAGCCCCAGCCGATGATCTCGTCGGAGCATCGCGACAAGGTGCTCTCCTACTATGCCTTGGCCCGCTCGGAGGGAGCCAAGGTGCTCACAGGGGGCAGCGTCCCTGTATTCGGCGATCACCGCGATTCCGGGTATTTCGTGGAACCGACGGTGGTGACAGGCTTGTCGGAGTGGTCCAGGTTCAACAGGGAGGAGATCTTCGGTCCCGTGTGCCACGTCGCCCCCTTCGACAGCGAGGCCGAGGCGATCGACCTGGCCAACGGCAGCGACTACGGCCTGGCCGCCACGCTGTGGACCACCAACCTCGACCGCGCGCACCGCGTGGCCCAGCGCCTGGAGGCCGGGCTCGTCTGGGTCAACACCTGGTATCTGCGCGACCTGCGGACCCCGTTCGGCGGGGTGAAGCTCTCGGGCATCGGCCGGGAGGGCGGCACCCGGTCACTCGACTTCTACTCCGAACCCACCACGATCACCATCAAACTGGAGCAGCCCGATGCATGACGAATGGTCCCAGGCAGTGGACGCGCGCGCCCAGGCCGCCGACCGGCTGGCGGAGGCGGCGCGCTCGGGCAAGCCCTGCGCACCGATCAGGGACCTGGTCAGCACGGCGGCCGACGGGTACGCCGTACAGGAGATCAACACGAGGCGGGCGCTCGGCGCGGGCCGGCGGCTGGTCGGCAGGAAGATCGGCCTCACGAACCCGGTGGTGCAGCAGCAGCTCGGCGTCGACCAGCCGGACTTCGGCATGCTCTTCGCGGACATGTGCCACGGCGACGGGCTGCCGATCCCGGTGGAGCGGTTCCTGCAGCCGCGGGCCGAGGCGGAGGTCGCGCTGGTGCTCGGCAGGGACCTGGAGGGCGGGCCGTTCACGGTGGCCGACGTGATCAGGGCGGTGGAGTTCGCGCTGCCCGCCATCGAGATCGCCGACTCCCGGATCGCCGGCTGGGACATCACGGCGGCCGACACGATCGCGGACAACGCCTCGGGCGGCGCGTTCGTGCTGGGCTGCACGCCCGTGCCGCTGGCGGGGCTCGATCTGCGGGCGGCCGGGATGACGATGAGCCGCGGCGGGCAGGAGGTCTCGACCGGCGCCGGCGAGAGGTGCCAGGGCAACCCGCTCAACGCCGCCGTCTGGCTGGCCTCCCGGCTCGGTCGCACCGACTTCGCGCTGCGGGCCGGGGACGTGGTGCTGACCGGCGCGCTGGGGCCGGTGGTGCCCGTGGGTCCCGAGGACGTGTTCGAGGCGCGGATCGAGGGACTCGGCTCCGTGCGGGCGGTGTTCGGGAAGTGAGGCCCAAGGCCATCCGGGTGCCGGGCAAGGCCACCCCCCGAGGGCGGTTTCCACACGTCAAGCGGGCCGGCGACTTCCTGTACGTCTCAGGCACCAGCTGCCGGCGGCCCGACGACACGTTCGTGGGCGTGGAGGTGGACAAGTACGGGGCGACGAACCTGGACATCCGCGCCCAGACCAGAGCGGTCATCGAGAACATCGGCGACATCCTCAAGGCGGCGGGCGGCTCGCTCGCCGACCTGGTGCAGATCACCACCTACCTGGTGAACATGAACGACTTCAGGGGATACAACGAGGTCTACGCCGAGTTCTTCGACGAGGAGGGGCCGACCAGGACCACGGTCGCGGTGCACCAGCTGCCGCACCCCCATCTCCTCATCGAGATGCAAGCCGTCGCCTACCATCCGCAGGAGCGATCATGATTGCGCCCATTGACTTCACCAGGTGGATCGACGAGCACGCCCACCTGCTCAAGCCGCCGGTCGGCAACAAGGTGGTCTTCGAGAAGGCGAACGACTTCATCGTGATGGTGGTCGGCGGGCCGAACTCCAGGACCGACTTCCACGTGGACCCGTACGAGGAGCTGTTCTACCAGGTGCGCGGCAACATGCACGTCAACGTCGTCACCGAGGACGGCCCCGGGACCGTGCACATCCGCGAGGGCCAGATGTGGCTGCTGCCGCCGCGCGTGCCGCACTCCCCGCAGCGGCCCGAGGCCGGGTCGGTGGGGCTGGTGGTGGAGCGGATCCGGCCGGAGGGCGAGCTGGAGAAGTTCCAGTGGTACTGCATGGAGTGCGGGGCCCTCGTGCACGAGGTCGAGTTGCAGGTGCGCGACATCGTCAAGGACCTGCCGCCGGTCTTCGAGGCGTTCTACGGCGACGAGAAGGCCCGCACCTGCGGTCAATGCGGCGCGCTGCACCCTGGCAAGGGCTAGATGGTCCTCTATGGTCACTGACGTACACACGCACCACGTGCCCAAGGGCTGGCCCGAGCTGGGCTGGCCCGGGGCGCCCAGGCTGAGGATCGAGTCGGAGCGCGAAGCGACGATCCTCATCAACGACCGACAATTCCGGAAAATTCAGGATGACTGCTGGGATCCCCGGGTCCGGCTGGAACGGATGGACAAGGACGGCGTCGACCGGCAGGTGGTCTCGCCCACGCCCGTCTTCTTCGGCTACGACCGGCCGGCCGCGCAGGGCGTACGGATCGCGAAGGTCTTCAACGACCTGGCCCTGGAGATCTGCGCCGGCGAGCGGCTGATCCCGTTCTGCCAGGTGCCGCTGCAGGACCCCGAGCTGGCCTGCGCGGAGCTCGACCGCTGCCTGGACAACGGCCACCGCGGCGTGGAGATCGGCAACCACGTCGGCGACCGCGACCTCGACGACCCCGGGGTCGTCGAGTTCCTGCGCCACTGCGCCGGGCGGAACGTTCCCGTCTTCGTGCACCCGTGGGACATGCCCACGGGGCCGCGCGTCGCGCGCTGGATGGCGCAGTGGCTGGTCGGCATGCCGGCGGAGACCCACCTGTCCATCCTGGCGATGATTCTCGGCGGCGTGTTCGACCGCGTGCCGGACACGTTGCGGATCTGCTTCGCGCACGGCGGCGGCTCGTTCGCCTTCTGGCTCGGCCGGGTCGAGAACGCCTGGCACCGCAGGCACGACGTGGTCGGCGGCTCCGAACGGCCGCCGTCCCACTACCTCGGCAGGTTCAGCGTCGACTCTGCCGTCTTCGACGAGCGCGCGCTGCGGCTGCTCGTCGACACCCTCGGGGAGGACCATGTGATGCTCGGCAGCGACTTTCCCTATCCCCTGGGCGAGTCACCCTCGGGTGACCTGATCCGCAACGCCGGCTTCCTGTCCGGCGCGGCCCGCGCCAAGCTCCTCGCCGGCAACGCCGAGGCGTTCCTGGGCTGAAGGGAGCCACCCCATGCGCGTACCCGTGCTGGGGCTGCCCGCGGTCGGCCTGGCGGTGCTGATGGCCGCCGGGTGCGGCGGGTCGGTGCCGCCGCCCGATGAGGACGAGCGCCCGGTCAGGATCGGCGCGATCATCTCGCAGACCGGCGTGTACGCCGTGCTCGGCGACGACATGGAGACCGCCATGCGCCTCTATCTCGACGACCACGGCGAGCGCCTGGGCGGCAGGCCGGCCGAGCTGGTCGTGGCCGACGACGGGGGCTCCCCGGAGCAGGGCCAGCAGGCGGCCAGGAAGCTCATCGACGAGGAGGGCGTGGACGCGATCACCGGTCTGATCGCCTCGCCCGTCGCCGTGGCGGTGGCCGGCCAGGCGGGCCGTACGCCGGTGGTGGTCGCCAACGCGGGCGCCGACGAGCTGGCCGGCCCGAACGTCTTCCGCGTCTCCTACACCAACCACGACCACGGCCACGCCGCCGGCCGCTACGCCGCCGAGCGGTACGGCGGCCAGGGCGTGGTGCTCATGGCCTCCGACTACTCGGCGGGCGTCGAGACGCTCAGGGGCTTCACCGAGGGCTTCGGGGCCGAGCCGCTCAAGCAGATCCTGACGCCGTACGGCCGGCTCACCGACCTGGAGCCGTACTTCGAGCAGATCCCGCCGGAGGCGAAGCTCCTGTACGCCTTCTACGCCGGCGGCGAGGCGGTCGCGTTCACCACCGCGTTCAAGCGGCTCGGCTACGACAGCAAGATCGAGCTGCTGGCCGGCATGAACCTGACGGACGAGGATGTCCTGCGGGCCGTCGGCCCGGACGCCGAGGGCATCACGACCGTCGGCATGTACTCGCCCGCGCTGGACAACCCGGACAACGCCGCCTTCGTCGCCAGGTGGCGGGCCAGGACCGGCCAGAACCCGTCCGCGGTGGCGCTGCAGAGCTGGGACGCCATGCGCCTCATCGACGCGGCGCTGTCCAGGGGCGGCGATCTGGGGCGGCGGCTGGGGGAGCTGGGCGAGCTGTCGGGGCCGCGCGGCACGTTCCGCCTGGACGCGCGGCACAACCCGGTGCAGAACTGGTACGTCCGGAAGTACCAGAATGGCGTGAACCGGGTATTGGCCACCATCCCCCCACGTCAGGAGTGAACTTGGATCGCGATCAGTGCCTCGCCCTCGACGCCGAGGATCCGCTGCGGGCCTTCAAGGAGGAGTTCGTACTGCCCGAGGGGGTCATCTACCTCGTCGGCAACTCGCTGGGCGCGCTGCCCCGCCGTACCGCGGAGCGGGTGCGGCGGACCGTCGAGGACGAATGGGGCAGGCAGCTCGTCGGCGGCTGGAACCACGCCGGCTGGTACGCGCAGCCGCTCACGGCCGGCGACCGGCTGGCCCCGCTGATCGGCGCGGGCCCCGGGCAGGTCGTGGTGGGCAACGCGACCTCGATCGCGATCTTCCAGGCGGTGGCGGCGGCGCTGAGGCTGCGTCCGGAACGCCGGGTGATCGTCTCCGACCTGCGGAACTTCCCCACCGACCACTACATGGTGCAGGGCCTGGCCAAACTGCTCGGCGGCGGTTACGAGCTGCGCGACCTGGCCGAGCGGCGCTTCGACGACGCGGCCGTGGTGCTGCTGTCGGAGGTGGACTACCGCACCGGCGCCCGCCACGACGTGCCGTCGGTCACCGCCGAGGCGCACGCGGCCGGGGCGCTGATCGTCTGGGACGTGTGCCACAGTGTGGGCGCCATGGAGGTGGACGTCTCGGAGGCCGACTTCGCGGTCGGCTGCACGTACAAGTACCTCAACGCCGGTCCGGGCGCGCCCGCGTTCCTCTACGTGAACCCCCGCCACCACGCCGCCGCCGAGAACGTGCTGTCCGGCTGGCACGGCCACGCCGAGCCGTTCGCGTTCGAGACCGGCTTCCGGCCCGCCGAGGGCATCAGGCGCTTCGCGGTGAGCACTCCGCACGTGTTGTCGTTCGCGGCGCTGGAGGCGGCGCTCGACGTGTGGGAGCGGGTGCCGATGGACCAGGTCAGAGCCAAGAGCATGGCTCTGACCTCGCTCTTCGTCGACCTGGTCGGCGACCGGCTGGAGCTGGCCTCACCGGCCGACCCCGCCGCGCGGGGGAGCCAGGTGAGCCTGCGCCACCCCGACGGCTACCCGGTCATGCGGGCGCTGATCGACCAGGGCGTGCACGGCGACTTCCGCGCCCCCGACATCCTCAGGTTCGGCTTCGCGCCCCTCTACATCGGCTACGCCGACACCTACGACGCCGCCACCACGCTGCTGGAGGTGCTGGACAAGGAGCTCTGGCGGGACGAGAGGTACGCCACGCGGCTGGCCGTCACCTGAGGTCGAGCTCCTTGATCGCGCGCTTGGGGGCGATCGCTCGGTAGCTCTCCTCCACCCAGTCGAGCAGGATCTCGGTCTCCGGCAGCGCCGACAGGAAGGGCACGGTCACCCAGCCCGCCTTGCCCAGGCCGTAGCCGGTCGGCTGGGCGCCCTCGACGGTCAGCGCGTGGCCGTGGGCCTCCGACAGCAGCTTCACGCCGAACGCGGGACCCCACTTCTCGGTCTGCTCGTCGACGCCGAGGAAGAGGAACACCTTCTTGTTGACCTTGATGACCGTGTCACCCCAGGGGTGGTCCTCGTGAGCCTCGGGCAGCCCGAGTGCGAACGCGCGGAGCTGTTCCCGTGTGTCGTGCCAGTCGCTCATGTTTTCGACACTAGCGCGGCCCGCGGAACTCATCGAGCTTGCGCTCGATGCGGTCCCTGATCTGCTCGCGGGCCTCCATCCGGGGCACGCCCGCCATCAGCAGGCGGTCGTAGTCGGTGTCGAGATGCCGGATCGAGGCGATCACGGCGAGGGTGATGGCGTTCTCGTCGAGGGCTCTGGCCGCCGCCGACCTGCCCACCCGGCCGCTGCCGCGCTGGCCGGCGTGCTCGGCGATCTCCCGCGCCCGCGGCTCGGGGCAGCCGGGGAACAGCCGGGCGATCTCGGCGGCCATCCGGGCCTGGAAGTCGACGTCCTGCTCCGCCCGGCGTACGCGGTCGCGCTCGCGCCGGCGCAGGCGTACCTCCTCGTCGGCCAGGCACCGGTCCTCGGCGGCGGCCAGCGCGGCGTCCTCCACCAGCAGGCCCAGGCGCTGGTAGACCTTGCGCCGCCGGTTGTACTGGACGACCACGGCCGACAGGCCGCTCTCCTGCTTGGCGCGGCGGCTGAGCGCCGCGTTCCCGGCCGGCAGGAACACCAGGTGGTCCATGTCCGCGCAGGTCAGGCAGTGCGGCCGGTCGTCCTCCATGATCAGGTAGGGGCCGGTGTCGGCGCAGGACGCGCATGTCCAGGCGTCGAGCGGGGCCACCGCCACCAGGTCGGGCGCCTTGCTCTGCGTCTCGGTGAGCCGCCGCACCCTGGCCTCGCTGAGGTCGGGGGACAGCCAGTGCACCCGGAACGGCTCCTGCGGGTGCCGCGCGGTGAAGCGCAGCTCGCGGCGGTCGCGGGTGCCGGAGACGTAGGGCGTGTCCACCGGCCTCAGCCCCTTGGCGCGCGCCCAGTCGCGCAGCAGGGCGGCCGTGGTGACCAGGCGCTCCTCGTCGACGGCCGCCAGCTCGGCCAGCGTGGCCGCCCGGCCCTGCCGCCAGGTGTCCACGTGCCTGGAGTGCAGCCAGCGCAGCCCCGTCACTACGTCGATGAACGTCACGTATTTCCGGGTGGTCAGCGCGACCTCGGCCGCCTCCGCGACCCGCCGGGCCAAGTTGGGTTTGCTCACAGCGACTCCTCCCCCGAGAGCAGACTGCCGCATCCGATGACTCGCTCGCTCACGGGACAAGTTTGTCGTGAGATGGCGCGTCCCGAAGCTTTCCTTTTGGCACTTGCGGCAAGTAACTCCTTCGGATCTGGTCCGGGAGGAAATCGTGCGTCTGTTCTGGCCTGCCCTCCTCATGCTCGCCACGTCGTGTGGCCTGGCCGAGGAGGGCACGCAACCCGTCGTCACGGGGCGGTTCGGCAGCAAGCCGATCGTCTCCATACCCAAGGGCCAGCCGGGGCGCATGCCGCGGATCACGGTGCTGTCGGTGGGCAGCGGGCGGCGTACGGTGCCCGGTGACGTGGTGCTCGCCGACGTGGACATCCGGCGCTGGTCCGGTAACCGGCCGTACATGAGCACCTACGACGGCAACCAGCCCACCACGGTCGTCTTCGACGGCAGGCAGGTGTCGGAGACCTGGCGGCAGTCGCTCATCGGCCGGCCGGCGGGCACCAGGGTCATGCTGGTCAGCTCGGCGGGCGAGGCCCTGGGCCCGAACGTGCCGCTGACCGGCGTCTCGCCGACGGACACGCTGGTGCTCGTCTTCGACATCCTGGGCGGCTACCCGCCGGACGCGCGGCTCGTCGGGCGTACGCTGCCGGTGATCCCGGCCGACCTCACGCCGGCCGCGCCGCCGCGTACCGTCATCGACGGGTCGGGCCGGGAGGTCCTGGCGGGGTCGAAGGTGGTCATCCAGTACGTGGCCGCGTCCTGGCCGTCGAGGACCGTCGTGGACTCCTCGTACCGGCGGGGCGGGCCCAGCGCGTTCACGCTGGAGGAGGGGGCCGTGCCGGCCGCCTGGGTGGACGCGCTGTCCGGGCAGCGGGTCGGCAGCCGGGTGGCCGTGCCGTCCCCGGGGGAACGGCCCATGCTCTACGTCATCGACGTGCTCGACACCATCACTCCCGAATAGGCACCGCCGAGCAGGCCGGGCGGAATGCCGCCCGGCCTGATCGCGTCTGGTCAGTCGCAGTGCTCGAACGGGCTGTCGTAGGCCGACGCGCCGGCCTTGCCGCCCCACCTGACGCACGTGCCGGCCGCCGAGGCGATGACCGGTCCCGCGTAGTAGCCGTAGTTGCCCGAGTCCGTCTTCCTCGTGCTGCCCTGTACCTCCAGGTAGGCGCTGGTGGCGGTGGCCGTGCCGAGGGACCTCGACTTCAGCGTGGCGACGCAGTTGTTGCCGTTGCCGCTGTTGTAGAGCAGGTAGACGGTGCCGTCGCTGCCGAGCACGGCCGAGTCGATCACGCTGTAGCCCGAGCCGCAGACCTCCTGCGGGGTGTACGGGTTGGTCGAGCCGCCGCAGTTCCTCGAGGTCAGCGTCTGCTGCGGGTACCCGAACGTGACGCCGTTGAAAACGGCCTTCTGGATGTTGGACGGGTAGCTGGTTCCCAGCCGTACCTCGTAGTGGAGGTGAGGCGAGATGTTGTTGCCCGGCTTGCTGGTGTTGCCGACCGTCCCGATCTGCTGGCCCTGCGAGACGGCCTGGCCGGCGCTGACCGAGCGGACGTTCAGATGGGCGTAGTACGTGGCCCAGCCGCCCCCGTGGTCGATCTTGACGAGGTTCCCGAAACCGTTGGTCGAGCCCTGGTGGGCCGAGATCGCCACCGTGCCCGACGCGGCGGCCACCACGGGGTCGCCGAGGTCGGCGCCGGCGGTGCTGCCCCGGTTGAAGTCGATCTCCCACGACTGGTGCGCGCTGCTGGCGCTGGAGTTGCCCGTCCAGCTCTGGCCGCAGGGGAACGGCAGCTGGAAGTTCGTGGCGAGTATCTGCGCCTGCGGCGATTCCGGCTCCGGGTCGGCCGCGGCGGCGGAGGTCGTACCCAGACTGAATAACAATGCGAGGCCCGCGACCATTGCTCCGCTGAGCTTCATGAGGTGATCCTTTCCCGTGGGATCTCTGAGACCAGGGTCCGCACAGGCCGCACAAGAATCGTCCAGAACCGATACAAAGAGCTGTCAGGCCTCTGTAGAGGAGCTGATGCGGATGACGGTCACCTTCCACGTGCTCGGGCCGCTCGAGGTCCGCTCCGACGGGCGTCCCGTCCGGATCTCCGGCAGGAAGCCACGACTGTTGCTGGCCACGCTGTTGCTGGACGCGGGGCGGGTGGTCGGCGCCGACCGGCTGGCCGAGGTGCTCTGGCCGCACCGCCCGCCCCGCTCCGCCCAGGCCAACCTGCGTACGTACGTCAGCTCGCTCCGCTCCGACCTCCGCTGCGACCTGGGCCCCGAGTGGCTGCGGGCCGACGGCAGCGGCTACGCGATCGACGTGGACCGCGGCGCGCTCGACCTGCTGGCGTTCGAGGACCTGGTCGACCGGGGCGATCACGCCGGGGCGCTGGCCCTGTGGCGTGGCGCGCCGCTGTGCGACCTGCCCGGCAGCCCCGTCTGGGACCGCCGCCTCGAACGCCTGCACCAGCTGCGCCTGCGCGCCGCCGAGGCGATGGTCGAGCGGCGGATCGAGCGCGGTGACCGCGACGGGGCCATCACCGAGCTGCGCGGGCTGCTGGCCGAGCACCCCTACCGGGAGGACCTGTGGGGCCGCCTGCTGCTGACCCTGCACGAGGACGGCAGGAAGGCCGAGGCCCTGCGGGTCTACGCCGGCGTCCGCGACCAGCTCGTGGACGAGCTGGGGGTCGAGCCGGGGGCCGGGCTGCGCGGCGCGTACGAGCTGATCCTGGCTGACGAGGCCCCGGTCCTCGCGGGCGAGGCGGCGCCGCGCCGCCGGACCGCCGCCAGGGCGCGCCCGGCGGCGCCCCGCCAGCTCCCGCCCGACCTGCCCGACTTCACCGGCCGGGCCGACGCGGTGGCCGAGCTGGGCCGGCCGTTCGCCGTCGCGGTGATCTCCGGGCCGCCGGGGGCGGGCAAGTCGGCGCTGGCCGTGCACGCGGCGCACGCCCTGCGCGAGGCGTACCCGGCCGGGCAGCTCTACCTGGAGCTGGGCGGCAGGGAGCCGGCCGGCCTGCTGGCCGAGGCGCTCAGGGCGCTCGGCGTGGACTCCGCGCCGCCGACCGTGCCCGAGCGCTCGGCGCTGCTGCGCTCGCTGCTGGCCGAGCGGCCCATGCTGGTGCTGCTCGACGACGCCCGCGACGCCGGGCAGGTGCGGCCGCTGCTGCCCGGCACCGGCAGCGCGGTGATCGTCACCAGCCGCCGCCGGATCACCGAGCTGCCCGGCGCGGTACGCATCCAGCTCGGCGAGCTCGCTCCCCAGGAGGCGCTGTCGCTGCTCGGGCACATCGCGGGCGCGGAGCGGGTGGCGCGCGAGCGGGAGGCCGCCCGCGCCATCGTGGCCGCCTGCGGCGGGCTCCCGCTGGCCGTGCGGAACGCGGGCACCCGGCTGGCCGCGCGGCCCGGATGGTCGCTGTCGGTGCTGCGGCAGCGGCTGGAGGACGACTGGCTGGGCGAGCTGCGGGACGTGCGGACGACTTTGGACCACGGCTACGAGTGTCTGCCGCGGGAGGCCGCCCGTACTCTGGGCACGCTGGGCCTGCTCGGCGCGCCCGCCCAGCCCGGCTGGGTGGTCGACGCGGCCCTCGGCCGGCACGGCGCACACGACGTCACGGATCTGCTGGTGGACGTCAACCTGCTGGACCTGGTCGGCACCGACCCGATGGGCCAGCCGCGCTACCGGGTGCCCGGCCTCATCGCCCGTCACGCCCTGGAGCGCGGGGACGGCCTGGACGCGGTCGGGCGGGTGCTGGCGGCGTGGACCGCGACCACCGAGCACGCCATGGCGCGGCTGCCGACCACCGTCTTCAGCCTCACCGCCGCCAGGGCGCCGCGCTGGCGGCTGCCCGAGCCCACGCTCGAACGGCTGACCTCCGACCCGGTCACCTGGTTCGAGTCCGAGCACGAAGCCCTGGCCGGGGCGGTGGAGGTGGCGGCCGGGCTCGGGCTGGCCGAGTCCGCGTGGGGGCTGGCCGCCGCGATGGTGCCCTACCTCGACCTGCACTGCCACCTGGAGACGTGGCGGCGCACGCACGCCGCCGCATTGGCCGCCGCCCGCGCGGCCGGCGACACGTACGGCGAGGCCGCCATGCTGAGGGGCCTGGCACAGGTGAGCCTGTACCAGGACCGGTACGACGAGTCCGCCGAGGGCTTCACCCGCTCCCGACGGATATTTCATGAATTAGGGGACAGAAGAGCCGAAGCCACCTCCATCTGCGGCCTCGGAGCGGTCAGCCAGTTCCGCGGCCGCCACGCGCGCTCCCTCGGCCACTTCCAGCACGCCCTGGCGATCTTCCTGGCCACCGGCGACCGGCACGGCGAGGCCTTCGCCCGCCAGGCCATCGGCCGCGTGTGCCTGAAGTCGGGGGACCTGGCGCAGGCGTCGGAGTCCCTCGGCCAGGCCATGCGGCTGGCCCAGGAGCTCGGGGACGCCCACCGGGAGGGCTGCGTGTGCCTCCAGATGGGCCACCTGCACCAGGCGATGTCGTTCCACCGGCACGCGTTGGAGATCTTCGAGTCGCTGGGGGACCGGCACTGCGGGGCGTACGCGCTGCAGAGCCTGGCCGGGCTGCAGGCGGCCCGCGGCGAGCTGGCCCCGGCCTCGGCCGGACTGGAACGGTCGCTGGAGATCTTCCAGGAGCTGGGGGACCGCAGCGGCGAGGCGTCCACCACCCAGCTCCTGGGGGAGCTGCACCGCTCGGCCGGGCGCACGGGCCTGGCGCTCGACTATCTCCGGCGCTCCAGCGCCCTGCGCTCCAGCCTCTAACCCAGGTCGGAGCGGATCACGCTGTAGAGCACGCCGTCACGCCGCTGACCCGCCCGGAACCCGGCGCCCCTGAGCACTCCCTCGCGCAGGCGGTGGGGGCTCTGGAAGCCGTACCACTGGAACTCGCCGGTGCTGTGCGGGTCGCTGGTGAGCCTGTGGATGAAGGGCAGGTCGTCCTCTTCCACAGGCCGCAGGTTGATCGTCATGAGCGGGACACTATGCGGCGTACGAGCCGTTTGAGCCTCGACTCCGGGGCGGCCGGCGCGCTCTCCAGGGCCTGCAGCGCCTCGGCGGCCGTGGGCCGCTTCGCCGGCGAGTGGTCGAGCATCCGGCGCACCACCTCGGGCACCTCGGGGCCCTGGGCGTCGGCGCTGGTCGGGAGCAGGCCGGTGAGGAGCTGGTGGGCGATGACCCCGGCCGCGTACACGTCGGAGGCGGTCGTCATGCGGTCGGGCCGCTCCTGGCACTCCGGCGCCACGTAGTGGGCGTCGAGCACGTTGCCCAGCTCGTGGGCGACGGTGTAGTTGCGCGGCCCCGGCTTGGCGTAGTCGAATCCCGTCAGCACCGCGCGCCCGTCGTCGGTGACCAGCACGGCGGCCGGGGTGAGCGCGCGGTGGACCACGCCGTTGGCGTGCGCGTGCGCCAGCCCGCGCAGCAGGTCCTGGATCACGCCCAGCGGGGCGCCCTTGCCCAGCGCCAGGTGCAGCGCCTCGCCGTGCACGTCGTCGAGCACCAGCACGAAGCGGCTCTCGTCGTCGATGGCGAAGAAGTCGCGCGAGCGCACCACGCACGGGTGCGGCGGGATGCGGGCCAGCGTCTGGTAGGCGTTGGCGATGCGCTGCCGCTCGGCCGCCCGCGCCGTGTGGTCGGCCAGCGGGTCGGCCTGGTAGACCCGCAGCAGCACGGTCTCGCTGCCCGGCAGCGTGGCGTTGAACGCGCGGTATTCGGTGACCTTGGTGTCGCCGCCGAGCTGCTCCTCCACCTCCCAGTTGCCGAACCTGGGCGGCGCGGTGCTGCGGCGCACGGTCTGGTTGAGCGCGTCGAGGATCGCCGTCATGTACGGCTTCGCGTCGGGGCTGCACCCGCGCCTGACCCGCGCGACGTCGCTCAGCGTGGTCAGCAGGCCGGGCAGGTCGGTGACGTTGACCGCGTCGCGCCCGGCCGGGTCGATCAGCTCGGCGTCGGGCGAGGTGAGCACGACCAGGCTGTCGACGTAGACGCGTTCGAGCTGGGTGGCCCTGGAGACCAGCAGGCCCTTGAGCGCCTTCGCCGTGCCCCGCAGCTTGGCCACCGGAGACCCGAACGCCTCCCTGCGCGGCGGGAACCAGCGCGTGCCCGACACCTCGATGCGCCCCCGGGTGCCCTTGACGTCGACGACCACGAGCGAGTGGCCGGTCAGCACGATCAGGTCCACCTCGAAGATGTCATGGCCGCGTGGGACCTCGACGTTGTGCAGCAGCAGCCAGTCGGCGGGCGCGTGGTCTCGCAGATATGCGATCACGCGCCGTTCGGCGTCGTTGACCGGACGTCCTCCGCCGACGATCTCTGCCATGACGCCTATCCTCGCACGGGAAACGATTGACAACATGATGTCGAAATGACAAGATGCTGTCATGAAGGGAATCGTTCACCACGCCGTTTACGACACGTTCGCCGACTGGGAGACCGGTCACGCCACCGCCCACCTGCGCAACGGGCGCTACATGCGGGAGCCCGGCGGCTACGAGATCGTCACCGTCGGCCCGACCACCGATCCGATCGTCACCATGGGCGGCCTGCGGATCACGCCCGACCTCGCGCTCGAAGAGCTCTCCCCGGCCGACAGCGCGCTGCTCATCCTGCCGGGGGCCGATCTGTGGGACGCGGGCGCCGAGCTGGCGCCGTTCGCCCGCAAGGCCGGGGAGTTCCTCGACGCCGGGGTGCCGGTGGCGGCCATCTGCGGCGCCACGGCCGGGCTGGCCCGCGAGGGGCTGCTGGACGACCGCGACCACACCAGCGCCGTGGTGCAGTACCTGGAGGCGCAGGAGGGATACGCGGGGTCCAAGCACTATCTCGACCGGGACGCGGTGCTGGGAGGCGACCTCGTCACGGCCGGGCCGACGGAGCCGGTGGCGTTCGCCAGGGAGATCTTCCGGCGGCTCGACGTCTACCGGCCCGAGGTGCTGGACGCCTGGTTCCGGCTGTTCTCCAGGAGCGACGCCACGGCCTACGAGGTGCTGATGGCGGCATGAGCGAGAGCGGCGACCTGCTGTCGGGGCTGGCGCTGGGCTCCTTCCGGCTCTACGGCCAGTTCCTGCACGTGGCGGAGGGGCTGGCGCGGCCGGTGGGGATGACGGCCGCGTGGTGGCAGGTGCTCGGCGCCGTCCTGCGCGAGCCGCTGCCCGTCGCCGGCATCGCCCGGGCCATGGGGATGACCCGGCAGGGGGTGCAGCGGATCGCGGATCTGCTGGTGGAGCGGGGGCTGGCCGAATACCGGCCCAATCCGGCGCACCGGCGGGCCAAGCTGCTCCAGCCCACGGCGGCCGGGCGGGAGGCCATCGCCAAGATCGTCCCCGCCCACCAGGCGTTCGCCGACCGGCTGGTGGCGGAGCTGGGGGTCGAGGGGGCGCGCGAGTGCCTGGAGGCCGTCCAGCGGCTCTCGGCGGCCCTCGACCACCTGAGCGATCCCTCCTGACACCGCACGCACCCGGGGATCGAGGGCGGCGAGCAGGTGGTCGACGTCGGGATCACAGGAGCGGGCGAAGCCCGCCGACCCGGGTGCGTTCTCCGGCCGCGGTGACGGGCTCGGCGCCCGGGAATTCGTGGTCGTTTTCCATGAGGGCCGGTGATCAATGCCGTCCGGCCGCCGACTCCATTCGCCGATCGGCGTGCGGGAGATTCTCAAGTTTCGGGTGATCGTTGCCTAACCTGCGGTGAACGCATGCGCGGGCATTCTCGGGGGCGGCCAAAACAAATCTCGTTCGACGGCCTGCCGATGCACGCCATATACCGAGCGCCGTCGACGAGCGGGAAAACCGAGTGCCAAGAAATCGAGGCGCCTCCTTGACCTTCATGAGGGCATTCTGAGTTGCGGTTCTCGCTGCCTGCCGCGATTGTTATTGGCGGCACCTCACAGCCCTGCACAAACGACTATGGCGTCGGGTTTTCCGCGCCGATCCATGGAGGAAACCAAACATGATCCGTCGCATTCTGGCCGGTGCAGCAATCGCGGCCGCCGCCCTGGGCTTCTCCGCCACCGCGGCCTCGGCCAGTGTCGGCCCCAACCCGAACAACAGCGGGCAGAGCATCCTGAGCCAGCTCAGCATCCTCGACGACCTCACCGCACTGAACGACGTCCTCAACGACTCGGTCAAGTACGTCGACATTCTCACGCTGCTGCACCTGAACGACATCGACGCCGACATCCTGAACAACGAGGAAGACACGGGCGACAACAACTGACGGCTCCTCACGTGGCGTAGGCAGGAAGCTGATCGGCGGCTCCCGGGCAATGGCGGGAGCCCGCCCGGCCAAGATTGACTTCCTGATGCCTTGAGGTACCGACGTACGGGCCGTGGAAATTCGCGAAGCCACGGCACGGGCTTGGTGCGCACCGAGCTCTCAGCGCCGCGCGGCTCAGGTCGATCACTGCAGGACGACCTGGGCCGCGCGGTCGCGTTCAGACCTCGTCCGCCGAATCGACCGGCGGATCGAGGTTGGCCGCGCTCTCCGTCGGCCGTACCACCCCCATGAAGGTCCGCCGGTCGAGCGGATCCACCCGGACGAACTGCCCCGTGTACGGGGCGTGCACCATGCGGGTCGCGTCCACCGCCAGCCCGACGTGCTCGGGCCCCGAACTTCCCGGGTCGTTGTCGTAGAAGACCAGGTCCCCCGGCTCCACCTGCTCCTTCGTGAGCCTGATCCCCGAGCGCCACTGCTCCTGCGTGGTCGAGCCGATCGGCACCCCCGCCCGCGCCCACGCGTACTCCGTCAGCCCCGAGCAGTCGAACCCCCAGACCTTGGCCCCTTTCCCGATCCCGAACCCGGGCCCCCGGATCCCGCCGCCACCCCACGAGTACGGGACGCCGATCATCTCCATCGCCGCCCGCACCGCGATCGCCCCGGCCCCGGACCGCACGGCCTGAGCCGAGTGGGGCCGGCAAATGTGCGTGGGACAGCCATTGACCGCCGCCGCGGCAGGCAGAACCAGCCCGCCCGGAATCGTGTGCGCCACCGCAATTAGCAGCAGCGCCCGTAGTCCTTTCATGGCATATTCAGCGCTCCCTGACTCGTTGGCGCCGAACCCTGCCGTGGCGCGCACCAGGTCGTTCCTCCGCTAACATTCCTCCTTCCCTATACGGATAAAACGCCCTTTGGCCATGCGGTACGCGCGTATGGCCATAAGATGAAAAATTGCCCTGCAAGCCACCCCGGGCAAATGAGGGCCACTCGGACATATCCGGACTAGTTGTGATTTACGACCAAGGAATTGGGGTGCGCATTTGACTTTGACTTAGCACGGCCAGGTTGCGGCCCGCCGACGCCCGCGAGACGGTTACTCGTGGAATCTCGCAGCCCTTGCGAGTGATTCACGATGACGCGCATCCCGCGCCGATTCCGACGAAGGAGAAGTACAGAAATGATGCGTCGCGTTCTTGCCGGTGCAGCGATCGCGGGCTGCCTGTTCGGGTTCTCGGCCACGAGCGCTTCGGCCGACGTCGGCCCCAACGCGTTCAACAAAGACAAGCAGATCCTGAGCCAGCTCAGCATCCTGGACGACGCGACCGTGCTCAACGACGTCCTCAACGACTCGGTGAAGTACATCGACGTTCTCACGGCCCTGCACCTGCAAGACATCAACCTCGACGTGCTGAACAACGAGAAGGGCACGGGCGACAACAACTGATCCGTCCCGGGTGGCGGCGGCTCACGCCCACGTCCGCACGCCCGGCATGAAGGCGGTCCGACAGCCACGGCCCCTCGTGGCGGCACCTTGCCGGAGAGCCTTCGAGGCCGGCCGCGTGCCCGGGCACGGGCGCGGCGAGCCCCACCGACGGTAGATCGCGATTCCGAACAGGCCGGTGCTCGTCAAGCCCGCAGCCGGCGCGGGTACGGCCGGCCTGTTCGGAAAGCGCCGCCCGCCATGATTTCCCCGTAATTCGGTCATTTCACGGCGAAAATTACATAGCGTTACATACCTCGTGTAGCCTGGATTCGGGTTAATCGCCAGCGGTCAAGGCGGTCATCCCCTGCCAGTGGCAGTCCGGCAAGACGACCCCCAGAGCGCGTGTTGGGGGGTGCGGGGAGCGTGAGCGTCCAGGAACGGCTGCTCTATCAGGACCAGCAGCTGAGGATCACGGTGGCGACGGCGCCAGGGGTTCCAGCCGTCACGCTGATCGGTGAGATCGATGCCACCAACAGCTCCGCGCTGGCCGGCGCCCTGGCGAGTTGCCGTCAGGGCACCTACATCGTCGTCGACACCGGCGAGCTGACCTTCATCGACGTCTCCGGGCTGCGCGTGCTCGTCATGCCCACGGTGCCGCCCTCGGAGCGCTGGATCCGCCTGCACAACGTCACGCCGTACCAGCGGCGGTTGCTGCGCATGATGGGGTGGTTCTACCAGCCCAGGGTCCACCACGTGCCCCTGCAGGGCTGACGGTCGCGGCCGAGGTGCCGAACCCGGTCGGCCCGCCCAGCCGCCACGCCGGCGGCCGGTTGTGGCGCAGGAGCGACGGCTCGTCATAGCGGAAGCAGCCGCGGTGCCAGTTGAGGATGCCCGCCAGCCAGTTGTGCAGCTCCATCACGAACGCGTCGAGATCCCGCCGCGCCTCGGCGTCGAGGCCGAAGTCGTCGCAGACGATCGGCAGCTCGTGGTTCACGATGTGCTCGAACTGCCGCACCCGCGAGGCCAGCAGGTCGTTCACGATGGCCAGCGCCGTGGGGTAGTCGCAGTCGAAGAAGCTCTGCACCACCAGGACGCAGTTGTGCACCTCGCCCTCGAACTCGATCTCCTTCTGGTACGAGAAGATGTCGTTGACCAGCAGCCCGGCGTCCATCATCGCGTTCTCCAGCGCCACCATCGTGCCGCCGGCGTAGAACTCCTCCGGGATCCCCTTCGAGTGCCGCAGCCGGCACAGGCTCATCGTCAGCTCGGAGCCGAAGGTCAGCCTGCGCATCTCCAGGTAGTCCACCGGGTCGGGGATGTGGTGGGCGATCTCGTTGGCCAGCTCCCACAACCAGCCCTCGCACATGTGCTCGACCGCCGTGCGCAGCTTGCGCCGGTCCGCGGGCGGCATCGGCGCGGTCGTGCGCGCCCACAGGTCGGCCAGCCCGCGTTCGAGCGCGCCGGCCGGCGGCGGCGGGGCCGAGCCGTCGAGCGGCATGAACGCCCCGAACCTGGCCACCGCCACCCTGGCCGCCGCCAGGTTGCGCGACCGGCCGAAGACGACGGGGAAGTAGTCGTCCCCGTACGTGCCCCACGCCAGCCAGAACGACGCCAGGTTCAGCTCCTCGGGCGTGGCGTCGGGATGCAGGCCCGCCGCGCACAGCGGCAGGTCGTTGTCGATCAGCTTCTCCTCGTCCCACACGGCCGAGCCGGACACTCCCGGCTGGGCCTCGAGCATGCCCATCGCGCGGCACCAGGCCACGGTGTCCCGCCGGGAGGCGTCGAGGTGCGGCGACAGCTTGAGCTCGAACGGTACGTACAGGTCGGGGATCTGCGAAGGCCCAACCCGCCGGTACGGCACGTGCGCGAAGTTGCGCAGCCGCTTGACCCCCAGCAGGTCGACCATCGACGACATGCCCAGCGGCCGGCTCGACCTGGCCCGCGCGTTCATGTACCGGCTGGAGCGCATGTGCCACTCGTGCCCGCCCGACTGCCAGTCCTGCAACCCCTTGACGTACGCCAGCACCCCGGCCGCGCTGAGCGGGTCGATGGCGTGCTCCACGAACAGCGGCCCCAGCTCGAAGACCGCCGTGTGCTCGAACTGCTGCATCCGCGAGGTCAGCAGGTCGTTGACCGCGTCGGCGGCCGCCTGCGTGTCACAGCCCAGCAACCGCTCCAGCACCAGCACGCCGTTGCTCAGCTCGCCCTCGTCCCCGACCTCCCGCTGGTAGGAGAACAGGTCGTTGCGCAGGTGCACGGCGTCGGAGAAGGAGTCCCGCAGCACCCGCATCGGCCGCGACGCCGCGATCCGCTCCGGCACCTCGGCCCCCACGGCGTGCTCGACCAGCCCGGCCGACCAGGGCGCCCCACCGACCTTGCGCCGCATCTCGATGTACTCGACCGGGTTGGACACCCGGCCCCGGTTGATGTTGGCCAGCTCCCAGAGCGACTCGTCGAGCAGGTTGCGGGTGCTCTCCGCGAAGCGCGCCCGCCAGGCCGGCGACATGCTCGGCACCGTACGCGGCCACAGGTCGGCCAGCCCCGCCTCGACCGGGTTGGCCGGCTCCGGCACGGCCAGGTCCCCGCCCATCGGCATGAACCGGGCCAGCCGGTTGAGGTATTTCTTGCCGCCCGCCAGGTCGCCGGTGCGCTTGAAGACCTCCAGGAAGTGGTCGTCGAAGAAGAAGACCCACACGTACCAGTCGGTGATCAGGCTGAGCTCGGCGCCGTCGCAGTCGGGGTGGGTGTAGGCGCACATCAGCGGATAGTCGTGCGCGTCGAGGTCGGCCTCCTCCCATACGCCCGAGCCTTCGAGCATGCCCATGTCGCGCGCCCACTGTTTGGAGTGCACGCGAGCCTCTTCAAGATGGGGGTTGAGCCGGGCCGGGTACGGCATGTAGAAGTCCGGCAGTTCGAACGGCTGGGTCATCGTCACTCCTTCATGTGGACGGTCAGCGCGCCACCTCGACGTCCTCCAGCACCCCGAGCGCGTCCGGCACCAGGACCGCGACCGAGTAGTAGGCGCTGACCTGGTACGACGCGACGGCCCGCGCGTCGATCCCGGTGAACTTCACGCTGAGGCCCGGCTCCCGCTCGCCGGGGACGCCCTTCTGGAAGAGCCCGACGACGCCCTGGTCCTCCTCGCCCGTACGCAGGACGAGGATCGAGCTGGTGCCCGCCCGGGTGATCGGGATCTTGTCGCAGGGCAGGATGGGCACCCCGCGCCAGGCGGTCACCCAGGAGCCCTCGACCTCCGCGCTGTCGGGATAGACGCCCCTGGCGCTGCACTCCCGGTGGAAGGCGGCGATGGCGCGCGGGTGGGCCAGGAAGAAGCGCGACCTCTTCCTGCGGCAGAGCAGCTCGTCCAGGTCGTCGGGACCCGGCGGGCCGGTACGGGTGTAGACGCGCTGCCCGGGGTGGGCCTGGTGCAGCAGCCCGAAGTCGGGGTTGTTGACCAGCTCGCGCTCCTGGGACTCGCGCACCGCCTGGATGGTCAGCCTGAGCTGCTGCTCCTGCTGGTCCATCGGCTGGTTGTACAGGTCCGACACCCGGGTGTGGACGCGCAGCACGGTCTGCGACACGCTCAGCTCGTACTCGCGCGGTCCGGGGTCGTAGTCGGCGAACGTGCCGGGCAGCGTGGTCTCGCCCCGGTGCCCGGCGGCCGTGACGATCGCGGCCTCGCCCCACTTGTTCTGCGGGGCGGCCCTGCGGGCGCGGTAGCGGGCGAGGTGTTCGCGCAGCGCCGGCGACTGGCTGGCCACCGCGTGGAACTCCTCCCACGGCAGGGCCAGCACCGTGCACGCGGTGCCGGCCTCCAGCGTGTACTCCCAGACCGCGCCCCCGGCGGGCGGGCCGGAGCCGGCCTGGTCAGAACCGGCCTGGTCAGAACCGGCATGGTCGCCGCCGGCCAGCGAGCCGAGGACGACGCGGTCGCCGTACCGGCCCGCCTGGAGCTTGGTCGCCTTGCCGCGCGCGATGAGGACCAGCTCGTCCGCCGGCCGTCCGGCCCGCACGATCGTGTCGCCGCGCTCGAACTCCCGCTGCTCGAACAGCCCCGCGAGGGTGTCGAGCACGCGGTCGTCGTCGAGCCCGTGCAGCGGCGGCAGCTCGGTCAGGCTCGGCGGGACGACCCGGACGCGGGACCCGGTGTTCGAGAAGCTCACCCGCCCGCCGCCGACCGCGTACGTGAGCCGCCGGTTCACCCGGTAGACCCCGCCCGTGACGTCCACCCAAGGGAGCACCCGCAGCAGCCAGCGGGGAGAGATCTCCCGCATCTGCGGGGGCGTCTTGGTCGTCGTGGCGAGATTGCGCGCTGCCGCGGTGTCGAGGCTCAGCCGCTGGTCGGGGCCCTGGTCGGGCTGCGTTGACATGAACACCACCAATCCCTGTGGACCGGACGGACGAGAGGTAGGGGCCCGGCTAGCCGTTCCTGCCGAGCTCGACGTCCTCCAGCACGCCGAGCGCGTCCGGCACCAGGACCGCGGCCGAGTAGTAGGCGCTGACCAGGTAGGAGATGACGGCCTTCTCGTTGATGCTCATGAAGCGGACCGACAGGCTCGGCTGGTACTCGTCGGGGATGCCGGTCTGGTGCAGGCCGACGACGCCCTGGTTCTCCTGGCCGGTACGCATGAGCAGGAACGACGTCGTCCGCGTCGAGGAGACCGGGATCTTGTTGCACGGGAAGATCGGCACGCCTCGCCAGGCCGGCACGCGATGCCCGCTGACCTCGCTGGACTGCGGGTAGATGCCGCGCTTGCTGCACTCCCGGCCGAAGGCGGCGATGGCCTGCGGGTGCGCCAGGAAGAACGACGGCTCCTTCCAGACCGTGGACAGCAGGTCGTCGAGGTCGTCAGGGGTGGGCGGGCCCGAGCGGGTGCGGATGCGCTGGCTGAAGTCGGCGTTGTGGAGCAGGCCGAACTCCTTGTTGTTGATCAGCTCGTTCTCCTGGCGCTCGCGCAGGGCCTCCACCGTGAGGCGGAGTTGCTGGTCGAGCTGGCTCATCGGCTGGTTGTACAGGTCGGAGACCCGGCTGTGCACGCGCAGGACCGTCTGGGCCACGCTCAGCTCGTACTCGCGCGGGCTCTGCTCGTAGTCCACGAACGTGCCGGGCAGCACGGCCTCGCCGACGTGGCCGGCCGACATGTTGATCGCGGCCTCGCCGTAGTCGTTGGTGTCGTGGTCGCCGCTCGTCCGCCAGCGCTCCACGTGCTCGCGCAGCGCGGGAGCCTGCTCGGCGAGCTGCTCGAAGTCCTGCCGGGAGAGCGTGAGCAGGGTGGTGGCCGTCTTGGCCCGGGCGCTGAACTCGAACTGGCCGCCCTCGATCAGGGTCTGCTCGCCGAGGTAGTCTCCGTCGGCCAGCACGCCGAGGTTCTGCTCGTCACCGTACGAGCCGCGCCCGACCTTGGCGACGCGGCCGTGGACGATCAGCACGAGCCGGTCCACCGGGCCGCCCTCGGAGACGATCTCCTCGTTGGCCGCGACCTCACGCTGGGTGAAGCGGCCCGCCAGCGCTTCGAGCACCTCCATGTCGTCGAATCCGCGCAACATGGGCAGCTCGGTGAGCTCGGCCGGGATGACCCGCACCTCGGAGCCGGTGTTGCTGAAGGTGATCCGGCCATCTCCCAGCGTGTACGTCAGTCGCCGGTTCACCCTGAACACGCCGCCGGAGCACTGCACCCAGGGCAGCAGCCGCAGCAGCCAACGGGAGGTGATCTCCTGCATCTGCGGCGGCGTCTTGGTCGTCGTCGCGAGTTGTTTGGCGGCATCGGTGCTGAGGCTGAGCTGTCCGTTGCCGTTCTCGGGAGCGGAGGAATGAGTCGTTTCGGTCATCGTGCTGCACCACCAATCTCGGGGCCTAGCCGGGGTTGCGGGTCGATCGGAGTTCGAGCGGCAGGGAGAACGTGAGGGTCTCCTCGGTCAGGGTCACCGGCTCCACGTCGGCGTATCCGCGGTCCGCGAGCCAGTCGAGTAATTCCACGACCAGCCCTTCGGGGACGGAGGCGCCGGAGCTGACGCCGACGGTCCGCACCCCGTCGAGCCACTCCTGCTCGGCGTGCGCGGCCCGGTCGACCAGGTAGGCCGCGTCGGCGCCCGCGTTCAGCGCCACCTCCACCAGCCGCTGGGAGTTGGAGGAGTTGGCCGAGCCGACCACGATGACCAGCTCGCACTCGGGCGCGATCCTGGTGATCGCCTCCTGGCGGTTCTGGCTGGCGTAGCAGATGTCGTCGCTGGGCGGGTCGGCCAGGTCGGGGAAGCGCCGGCGCAACTCCGTGACCGCCCGCATGGTCTCGTCCACGGCGAGGGTGGTCTGCGACAGCCAGCTCATCGGCCGGGAGCCGTCGGCCGTCAGGTCGTCGGGCCTGGCCGGGTCCATGACGTGGATGCGTTCGGGGGCCTCGCCGAGCGTGCCCTCGACCTCCTCGTGCTCGGCGTGGCCGATCAGCACGATCTCGTAGCCCGCCTCGGCCATGCGCACGGCCTCTTTGTGCACCTTCGTGACCAGCGGGCAGGTGGCGTCGATCGTCCGCAGCCCGCGCCGTGCCGCCGTCTCCTTCACCGCCGGCGAGACGCCGTGGGCCGAGAAGACGACCAGCGAGCCGTCGGGGACCTCGTCGAGCTCATCGACGAAGACCGCGCCGCGCCGGGTGAGGTCGTCGACGACGAAGGTGTTGTGAACGATCTGCTTACGCACGTACACGGGTGGCCCGAAGCGTCTCAGCGCCTCTTCCACGGTGATGATCGCGCGTTCGACGCCCGCGCAGTAGCCGCGCGGAGCCGCGAGAAGTACCCGTCCCATGGGGGATCTCCTTACTTGATGCGGTGCGCGAGCTGATCGGCCATCAGGGTCAGCACGGTGGCGGCCTCGGGCTTGATCTGCGCCTCGGCCAGGACCGACACGGCCTCACGCACGCGTTCTTCGATCATTTGCTCGACCCTGGCCAGCGCCCCGGTGTCGACCAGGATCTGCCGCACCTCGGCGGCGCGCTCCTCGGTCAGCGCGGGGTTGCCGTGCCAGGTCCTGAGGTGGCCGAGCTGGGCGGGCGAGGCGTGCTGGACGGCGTGCGCGTACATCACCGTCTGCTTGCCCTCCCGCAGGTCGTCCAGCGCCGACTTGCCGGTCTGCGACGACGAGCCGAACGTGCCGAGCACGTCGTCGCGCAGCTGGAACGCCTCGCCGAGCGGCACGCCGAACCGCGAGTAGGCGTCCAGCAGCTCCGGCGAGGCGCCGGCCAGCGCGCCGCCGATCTGCAGCGGCCGCTCGACGGTGTACTTGGCGCTCTTGTAGCGGATCACCGTCAGCGCCTCGGCCTCGGTCGCGCCCGAGCGGAGCTGGGCGAGCACGTCGAGGTACTGGCCACTGATGACCTCGGTCCGCATGGCGTCGAACACGTGGTGCGCGGCCCGCAACCGCGACGGGTCCACCCCGCACGACGACAGCAGCGCGTCGGACCAGGCCAGGCTGAGCGTGCCGAGCAGGATGCCGCCCGCCCGCCCGAACGCCTCCGCGCCGGGGCCGTCGTGCAGCCCCGCCAGGTTCCGGTGCACGGTGGCCTGGCCGCGGCGCAGCTCGCTGCCGTCCATGATGTCGTCGTGGATCAGCAGGCCCGCGTGACACAGCTCAAGGGACGCGGCCGCGCTGATGATCTCTTCGCAATCGTCCCCACCGGCGCCGCGCCAGCCCCAGTAACACAGCTGCGGCCGCACGCGCTTGCCGCCGCCCAGGATGAAGTCGGCCAGCAGGCCGTAGGCGGCTTCGACACCGGGGTCGGAAACCGGGGTGCGCCAGGTTTCCAGGAAACCGCTCAGGCGTCGGTCAATTCTTGAACCAAGGGAGTGCTGAGTGAAGCTCACCGGCATACGCACGGCTCCTTCTGTCAGTCCGTCACTACCAATAGTTACTCATTGAATACGGAGCGTGTAAAGTGTCTTTAGTAGCTCAACCTTTCTTTTGCCACAGCAGTCACACGGTCTGGGGATCTCATGAAGACCCTGCTGCCCTACGTCTCGACCCCTGACGACCTTCGAGCCCTGCCCGCCGAGCTGCTTCCGGGGCTGGCCCGCGAGATTCGCGACTTCCTGATCGACAAGGTGAGCGCGAGGGGCGGCCACCTCGGCTCGAACCTCGGCGTCGTGGAGCTGACGATCGCGCTGCACCGGGTGTTCGACTCGCCCGACGACGTGATCGTGTTCGACACGGGCCACCAGGCCTACGTGCACAAGATCCTCACCGGCCGCCGCGACGGCTTCGACGCGCTGCGCTGCCGGGGTGGCCTGAGCGGCTACCCGTGCCGGCAGGAGTCGGCGCACGACCACATGGACAGCTCCCACGCCTCCACCGCGCTGGCCTACGCCGACGGCATGGCCAAGGCCCGCCGGATCACCGGTGGCGACACCAGGGCCGTGGTGGCGGTGGTGGGCGACGGCGCGCTCACCGGCGGGGTGGCCTGGGAGGCGCTCAACAACCTGGGCGCCGCCCGGCACCGGCCCGTGATCGTGGTGCTCAACGACAACGGCCGCTCCTACGCGCCGACGTTCGGGGGCTGCGCCGAGCACCTCGGCCGGTTGCGCGCCGCCCCCGGCGTGACCGTCTTCGAGAACCTCGGCCTGCGTTACCTCGGCCCCGTCGACGGGCACGACATCGAGGCGCTGGAGCAGGTCATGCGTACGGCGCGCGAGCTGCGGGAGCCGGTCGTGGTCCACTGCGTCACCCGCAAGGGCCGCGGCTACGAGCCCGCCGAGCAGGACCTCGACGAGCACCTGCACGCGATCCCGGTCACCGACCCCACCACCGGGCGGCCCCGCTCGACCGGCGGGAGCACCTGGACGCACGCCTTCTCCCACCACCTGTGCGCGCTGGGCGAGCGGCGCCACGACCTGGTCGCCATCACCGCGGCCATGCCGGGCCCGACCGGGCTGGCGGAGTTCGGCCGGCGCTTCCCCGAGCGCATGTTCGACGTCGGCATCGCCGAGCAGCAGGCCATGGCCTCGGCCGCGGGCCTGGCCATGAGCGGCCTGCACCCGGTGGTCGCGATCTACGCCACATTCCTCAACCGCGCCTTCGACCAGGTGCTGATGGACATCGCGCTGCACCGGCTGCCCGTCACGCTGGTGCTCGACCGGGCCGGGATCACCGGTCCCGACGGGCCCAGCCACCACGGCATGTGGGACCTGGCGGCGCTGTCCATCGTGCCGGGCATGCGGGTGGCCGCGCCGCGTGACGTGGTGCGCCTGTCCGAGCTGCTGGAGGAGGCCGTGGAGCACGACGGCCCCACGGCGCTGCGCTTCCCCAAGGCCCCGGTCGAGGCGGAGATCCCGCCCGCCGGCAGCATCGGCGACGTGGACGTGCTGTCGTCCAGCGGCCAGGACGTGCTGCTCGTGGCCGTCGGGCCGATGGCCGAGCCGTGCCTGAGCGCCGCCGCGATGTTGTCGGCGGCGGGCGTCGGCGTGACCGTGGTCGATCCGCGCTGGGTCATCCCGGTCTCCGTCGACCTGCGCAAGGCGGCCTGCGCCAGCCGGCTGGTCGTCACGGTCGAGGACGGCATCGCCGCCTCCGGGGCCGGCGCCCTGCTGCGGCAGGTGTGCGAGCCCGGCCGGCACGTGCTCAACCTCGGGCTGCCGTGCGAGTTCGTCGGCCAGGGCAGCCGGTCCGAGCTGCTGGCCGAGGCCGGGCTGACCGGCCAGGGCATCGCGTACGCCATCAGGAAGGAGCTGAACAGGTGGCCGCTGTAGATCTCGGGATACCTTCGGCCGGCCGGCCCCGGCGGGCCTCGCGGACGGTCATGGTGGGTGACGTGCCGGTCGGCGGCGACGCGCCCGTCTCGGTGCAGTCGATGACCACCACGGTCACGGCCGACGTCAACGCCACGCTGCAGCAGATCGCCGAGCTGACCGCGGCCGGCTGCCAGATCGTCCGGGTGGCGGTGCCGTCGCAGGACGACGCCGACGCGCTGCCGGAGATCGCGCGCAAGTCGCAGATCCCGGTCATCGCCGACATCCACTTCCAGCCGAAGTACGTGTTCGCCGCCATAGACGCCGGTTGCGCGGCCGTGCGGGTCAACCCCGGCAACATCAAGAAATTTGATGACAAGGTGGGCGAGATCGCCCGGGCGGCGGCCGACCGGGGCGTGCCGATCCGCATCGGCGTCAACGCCGGCTCGCTCGACCCCAGGCTGCTCACGAAGCACGGCAAGGCGACGCCGGAGGCGCTGGTGGAGTCGGCGCTGTGGGAGTGCTCGCTGTTCGAGGAGCACGGGTTCCGCGACATCAAGATCTCGGTCAAGCACCACGACCCGCAGGTGATGGTGGCCGCGTACCGGCTGCTGGCCAGGAGCTGCGACTACCCGCTGCACCTGGGGGTGACCGAGGCCGGGCCGCTCATGCAGGGCACGGTCAAGTCGGCGGTGGCCTTCGGGGTGCTGCTCGACGAGGGGATCGGCGACACGATCAGGGTGTCGCTGTCCGCGCCGCCCGTGGAGGAGGTCAAGGTCGGCATCGGCATCCTGGAGTCGCTGGGGTTGCGGCAGCGGAGGCTGGAGATCGTGTCATGCCCGTCCTGCGGACGGGCCCAGGTGGACGTCTACACGCTGACCGACCGGGTGACGGCCGCGCTCGACGGGTTCCCGCACCCGCTGCGGGTGGCGGTCATGGGGTGCGTGGTCAACGGGCCGGGCGAGGCCCGCGAGGCCGACCTGGGCGTGGCCTCCGGCAACGGCAAGGGGCAGATCTTCGTCAAGGGCGAGGTGGTCAAGACCGTCCCCGAGTCGCTGATCGTGGAGACGCTGGTCGAGGAGGCCATGCGCATCGCCGAGGAGCGGGAGCGGGGGTAGGCCCAGGCCGGGGAGGGGGCTCCCCGGTCTGGAGCTTCCGCTAGACGCGCTGCCAGAGCGCGGGCACGTTGGGCGGTTCCCAGCCTGCCTGCGAGGTGTGGCCCTGCAGGCAGCGGTAGGTGGCCCCGCCGTAGGTGACGGTTGCGCCCGTCGCGTACGCCGTGTTCGGCGCCCACGTGCCGCCCGGGTCGGTCGGGGTGACGGTCGGCGAGCCGGTCGGGCCGCCGCCCTGGGTGGCCAGGGTCAGCCCGTACGTGGCCAGGATCTCGTTGACCGGCTGGAAGTACGTCGTCCCGCCGGAGCCGCAGTTGCCCGAGCCGCCTGAGGTGACACCCTGGGCCTGGTCGCCGGAGATGAACGAGCCGCCCGAGTCGCCGGGCTCGGCGCAGACGCTGGTCCTGGTCACGCCGCTGACCGTGCCCTGCGGGTAGGTGACGCTGGTGTTGAGCTGCTGGACCGAGCCGCAGCGCCACTGGGTGGTCGAGCCGGAGCGGCAGATCGACGAGCCGGGCTGGGCCACGGTCGAGCCGCGCACCGGCAGGACGCCCGCGCTGTAGCCGTTCACGA
Source organism: Nonomuraea sp. NPDC049709 (assembly GCF_040674815.1). NCBI lineage: Bacteria > Bacillati > Actinomycetota > Actinomycetes > Streptosporangiales > Streptosporangiaceae > Nonomuraea > Nonomuraea sp. NPDC049709. Next base: position 184,101 of record NZ_JBFANM010000006.1, on the reverse strand, counting down.
CGCCGACCGGGGTCCACTGCGTGTTGACCTCGACCCAGGCGTAGTCGTTGCCGGGGAAGGAGGAGCCGCGGAACGTCCCCTGGGCCACCCGGTTGACGCCCGTGGTGGTCGCGCCCGTGGAGCCGCAGTGGCCGGCGGTCACGAAGCCGCCCTGCGAGCCGGCCCTCGTCACCGAGAACCCGACCGAGCAGCGCGAGCCCGAGCCGATGTAGTACGCGTCGCCGCCGCGCACGTCGTAGTACGGCTCCGGCCGCTCGTCGGAGCGCACGACGCGGACGGCGGAGACGTCGGCGCCGCTGGCCCGCACCCAGGCCGCGGCCCGGGCGGGCGTGGAGGTCAGGACGACCACGGTGTTCTCGACGACGTCCACGTACCAGACCGGCGCGGTCCTCGGGGCGGTGGCCGACGCCTGGTCGAGGGTGGCCTTGACCTGGTCGAGCCGGTCGAGCGAGCGGCTGACCACGCGGGCCGCGACGCCGGCCGCCGCGATCGCCGCGGTCTTCGACGGGTCGGTGGTGGCGGCGACGGGGGTGGCGGTGGGGCCGGTGACCCAGGTGCCGGCGTACGACGGGCCGAGCAGGGCCCTGAGCCCGGGCTCCACGCCGGCCGCGGCGGCCTCGTTCACCAGGCGCGCCTCAGCCTGCTCGCCGGTGACGCCGAGGTCGCGGGCGAGCGCGTCCACGAGGCCGGGAGGGGGGTCGGCCGCGATGGAAGCGCTCGCCCTGGCCATCTCGTAGAGGCTGTCGTCCTGGGCCGAGGCGCCCTTCGCGGCGAGGGCGACGGCCGGGACAGCGATGAGGGTGACGGCTAACGCGATGCCCGCCGTCCGGGTCTTTCTGGGGAGCATTGGTGACTCTCCTCGTACTGGGGGGTGCCGTCACCGTACGGGACCGGATACGAGGAGTGGTCGTGTCAAATGGCCCCTATCACTGTGTTATGGGGGAACGCCCCTGGCCAGGCAGCTGTTCGTCGCCGAGCTCGAACGTCATGCCGCGGCTGCCGGCAATGCTGATCACCGGTCGCCGGAGCAGCTCGCTCGTCCGGTGCACCACGTCCTGGAAGTTGCGCTGGAGGTCGGGGTCGTCCACGGCGGACAGGCGTACCGAGCCTTTGTCCAGGAGCTCCTTGGCGAGCCACTCGGACATGGTGACGCGGAATCTGGCGGCCTCGTCGGGTGTGAGCGGTGTGGGTGCCATGCGGGCAGTCTAGACGCGGTGCGGGGCCTGGAGGCTGTTTGATGAGCTATGTGGGGGTATGCGGCATTTGTGCCCCGGCAATGAGGAGACGAGCATGAAAGCAGTCACCTGGCACGGCAAGCGCGACGTACGGGTCGAGGAGGTCCCCGACCCGGCGATCAAGGAGCCCAACGACGCTGTCATCAGGGTGACCAGCACCGGGATCTGCGGCTCCGACCTGCACCTGTACGAGGTGCTCGGGCCGTTCATGGCCGAGGGCGACATCCTCGGGCACGAGCCCATGGGCGTCGTCGAGGAGGTCGGCTCCGCCATCGACAACATCAAGCCCGGAGACCGGGTGGTCATCCCGTTCAACATCTCCTGCGGCCACTGCCACATGTGCGGGATGGAGCTCTACGCGCAGTGCGAGACGACCCAGGTCCGCGAGCAGGGCATGGGCGCCGCCCTGTTCGGCTACACGAGGCTCTACGGGCAGGTGCCCGGCGGTCAGGCCCAGTACCTGCGGGTGCCCGAGGCGCAGTTCGGGCCCATCAAGGTCCCGGAGGGGCCGCCGGACGAGCGGTTCCTGTACCTGTCCGACGTGCTGCCGACCTCCTGGCAGGCCGTCGCGTACGCGGAGATCCCCGACGGCGGCAGCGTCACCGTCTTCGGGCTCGGGCCCATCGGCCAGATGTGCGCCCGCATCGCCCGCCACCTCGGCCACCGCGTGATCGGCGTGGACGGCATCACCACCCGCCTGGAGATGGCTCGCCGCCACGGTGTCGAGGTCATCGACGCCAGCGAGGTGCACAACGTCCCCGAGGAGATCCGCCGGCGCACCTCCGGGCGCGGCACGGACTCGGTCATCGACGCCGTCGGCATGGAGGCCCACGGCTCCACCGCCGCCAAGATCGCCCAGACCCTCACCGGGCTGCTGCCCGACGCGGTGGCCGCGCCGCTCATGTCGAACGCCGGCGTGGACCGGCTGGCCGCGCTCAACCAGGCCATCGACTCCGTCCGCCGCGGCGGCGTCATCTCGGTCATCGGCGTCTACGGCGGCATGACCGACCCGCTGCCCATGCTGCGCATGTTCGACAAGGGCATCACGTTGCGCATGGGCCAGGCCCACGTCAGGAAGTGGGTCAGCGCGCTGATGCCGCTGCTGACCGACGACTCCGACCCGCTCGGCGTGATGGACCTGACCACCCACCGGCTGCCGCTGGAGCAGGCGCCCCATGCGTACGAGATGTTCCAGAAGAAGGCCGACGGCGCGGTGAAGATCCTGCTCCAGCCGTGATCTGCCAGCTCAGAGGGGTTTCACGGCCCGGGAGGCGGGCAGCGGAGCACCCATGAGAGTCGTGGTGGTGGGAGCAACCGGGAACGTCGGCACCAGCGTGGTGCGCGCGCTGGCCGCGGACGGCGGCGTGACCTCGATCGTGGGGGTCGCCCGCCGGCTCCCCGGGTGGCGGATCGACCGCACCGACTGGCGGCAGGCCGACGTGGCGACCGGCGACCTGACCCGGATCTTCGACGGGGCGGACGCGGTGGTGCACCTCGCGTGGCTGTTCCAGCCGACCAGGGACCCCGCCACCACCTGGCGGGCGAACGTGCTGGGCAGCATGCGGGTCTTCCGCGCCGCCGCGGAGGCGGGGGTGCCCGCCCTGGTCCACGCCTCGTCGGTGGGGGCGTACTCGCCGGGGCCCAAGGACCGGCCGGTGGACGAGAGCTGGCCCACGCACGGCTGGCCGGGGGCCGCGTACGGGCGGGAGAAGGCGTACGTCGAGCGGGTGCTCGACGTCTTCGAGCACGATCACCCGAACATCCGGGTCGTGCGGATGCGACCCGGCTTCATCTTCCAGCGTGCGGCCGCGACCGAGCAGCGCAGGCTGTTCGCCGGGCCGTTCGTGCCGCGGCGGCTCATCAAGGCCGGCCGGATCCCGTTCGTGCCGGACATCCCCGGGCTGCGGATGCAGGTGCTGCACGCCGAGGACGCGGCCGAGGCGTACCGGCTGGCCGTCACCAAGCCCGTGCGGGGCGCGTTCAACATCGCCGCCGAGCCCGTGCTCGACCCGCACGACCTGGCCAGGATGCTCGGCGCCCGGACCGTGCCGGTCCCGCAGGGGCTGGCCAGGGCGGCCGTGTCCGCGGGCTGGCACCTGCGGCTCGTGCCCGCCGCACCCGGCCTGCTGGAGCTGGCGCTGCGGATTCCGGTCATGAAGACGGAGCGGGCCAGAGAGGTGCTCGGCTGGAAGCCGCGGCACACGTCGTTCGAGGCCATGCGGGAGCTGTTCGACGGGTTGCGCGAGGGTGCCGGCATGGACACCGCGCCGCTGGCCCCGGACGGCGGTCCGATCGGCCGGGTACGCGAGCTCGCCGGCGGCATTGGCGGACGCCCGTAAAGAGATGACTGTGTGTAAATTCCGGCTGTCGGGGAAAGGGAATCACCACGCGAGGTCCTGAAGCGTGGCCCTGCGTGTCGGAAAGACACGGAGGAGCCCATGCGCACCTTGATGACCGAGAGGTTCACCCTCCAAGACATCACCAAGCTGCGCCATGCGGTGGCCGAGCAGTCCGCGAGCTGTGGCCTGCACGGTCCCCGGCTGGACGACTTCGTCCTGGCCGTGCACGAGAGCGTGGTCAACGCCGTGGAGCACGCGGGCGGAGCAGGGCGCTTCAAGCTGTGGACGGTCGACGGCGTCATCCGCGCCGAGACCAGTGACCGGGGCTCGGGCATTCCCCAGGAGTACGTCAACGGCGGCAGGCGGCCGTCCGACCATTCCTACACGGGCCGGGGGATCTACCTGATCCGCCGGTTGTGCGACGTGGCCGACTTCCGTACCGGACCCGCCGGCACCACGGTCGTGCTCACCATGCGGTTACCGCGGGGGCTCGATCACCGGACCCACAGGAGCATGCGGCGCATCCGGGTCACGGCGTCCGGAGGACGCCTGTTCGGCCGCTTCACCGCCTGATCCAGGGTGCCGTCCCGGGCCATCTGACCTGGCCGGGCGCCAGGTAGGCTCGAGGGGACGGAAAGGGATCACTACGTGAGCGGCGAAATGCTTTTCCCCGGGATCATCTCTCCGGTCCGGCGCATCGGGCGGCGTGAGTTCGATTTCGAGCGCCAGGTCGCCATCATGGCCATCGTCAACAGGACGCCCAACTCCTTCCACGACCAGGGCCGCACCTTCGAGCTCGACGGCGCGGTCGCGGCGGCGACGCGGGCCGTGGAGGCCGGGGCCGACTGGGTGGACATCGGCGGCTTCGCCTTCAGCGCTGCCCAGGCGCAGATCGGGGTGGCTGAGGAGATCGACCGCGTCGCCCCCGTCATCGCCCGGGTCAGGGCCGCCACCGACGCCGTGATCTCCGTCGACACCCACCGCCCCGAGGTGGCGAAGGCGGCCGTCGAGGCCGGCGCCGACGTCATCAACGACACCAACGGCCTGCGTGAGCCCGGCCTTGCCGAGGTCGCGGCGGAGACCGGGGTCGGCGTGGTGGTCACCCACAGCCTCGGCGGGCCCGGCCGCCGGGTCTTCCGGCCGAGCTATTCCGACGTCGTCTCCGAGGTGGCGGACTTCCTGCGGGAGCGGGTCTCGTTCGCGCTGAAGGCGGGGATCGCCCCCGACAAGATCATCATCGATCCCGGGCACGACCTGAACAAGAACACCTTCCACTCCCTCGAGCTGACGCGCCGGCTCGAGGAGATCACCTCGATCGGCTACCCGACGCTGGTGGCGCTGTCCAACAAGGACTTCATCGGGGAGACGATCGACCGCCCCCAGGGGGAGCGGAAGGAGGGGACGATCGCCGTCAACGTCGTCTCCGTCCTCAAGGGCGCACGCATCCTGCGCGTGCACGACGTGGCCGCGACGGTCGCGTCCGTGCGCATGACCGAGGCCGTGCTGGGGTGGCGCGGTCCGGTGGCACCCAGTCACAACCTCGCGTGAGGAGATCCGTACGTGACCGACCGCAAACCCGTCGGACTTCCCTTCGAGACCTGGATCGACCGGCAGATCCGCGAGGCGGAGGAGCGAGGCGAGTTCGACGACCTGCCCGGCAAGGGCAAGCCGCTGCCGGGGCTCGATCGGCACCCCGACGAGATGTGGTGGATCAAGCAGAAGGTCGAGAGCGAGGGGCTGTCGATGCCTCTGCCGCCCACGCTCGCGTTGCGCAAGGAGGCGGAGGAGGCGCTGGCCGCGGCGCGTGGGGCTCGCTCCGAGGCCGAGGCTCGGCGGATCGTCGAGGAGATCAACCACAGGATCCGGGAAGCGATCAGGACCGGGTTGTCGGGGCCGCCGCTGAACCTGATGCCCTTTGACGCCGACGAGATCGTGTCGGAGTGGCGGCGGGGGCGTTGACCCTGGGAAGGGGCCCGGGGGTGTGGCCCCCCGGGCCCCTTCCGGCAGCTGAGGGGCCCGGGTCAGGCGGGCCCCTCAGGCTGGTCGGGGGCCCGGGTCAGGCGGGTCCCCCGGCCGGCCGGGTCTTCAGTTGACGGGCGGGTAGGCGTTCTGCAGCAGCTCACGGAACTGGGCCGAGAACCACTGGCCGGACAGCGGGGCGTCGGCCTTGGCTCCCGACATGTTGTTGCCGTTGAGGCTGTTGCCGGTGTAGGTCGGGTCGCACATCCGGTCGAACTTCTTGCCCTCGTCGTTCGGGATGTCCCGGCTGGCGCCGTCGGACTCGCCCGGAGGCTTGATCCAGACGTAGGCGTCGAAGCCGGCGGCCGGGCTGGCCGTGGGCCGCGTGCCCAGGCCGGCGCCGCTCTGGTTGCACCAGTTGCCGGCGTGGATGCGCTGGTCGACGCGGGACTGGTTGACGAACTCGTCCACGTTGGTCGAGGTGCTCGGCCCGCTCGGGCGGGCGCTGCCGCCCCAGCCGTTGCGGGAGGTGTCGATCAGCATGCCGAGCCCCTGCCGGAAGCCCTTGCTGATGAGCGCGTTGCGCAGGGCCGTGGCGAAGGTCTGCTCGTCGACGTAATAGTTCCAGTCCACCCACTTGGACTGCCTGACCGAGGTGCTGCCCACCATGGTGTTGATGGTGAAGTGCGGCTCGGTCGTGGCCGAGTAGTTGGCGGTGTTGACGATGAAGCCGTCCACGCTGTCCACCCCGGCGGTGGTGCCGGCGACGGTCTCGTAGAAGAGGTTCACGGACGGGTTGAAGTTCGAGTCCCAGCCGAGCCACGCGTGGTGGGCGGCGTCGATGTAGGTGTAGACGTTCGTGATGGCGTGCAGCTGGTTGAGCGCGTAGCGGACGCCGTCGCGGTAGCCGCCGGCGCCGTTGGCCTCGCGGCACTTCTCGAAGGAGTTGAGGTTGGTGACCAGGTTCGGCAGCGAGTCGGGCTCGATGATCGTGACGATGCGCAGGTTGGCGTAGGCCGAGTCGCGCATGATGGCCGCGATCGGGTCGATGTACTCCGTCTTGTAGCGGTTGAACCCGTCCTCCGCGATGAGCAGCTCACCGTTGGAGGCCAGCGCCGAGCAGTCGCGGTTGGGCAGGTTGTAGATGACGACCTGGATCGTCAGCGGCGCGGAGCCGTTGGCGGCGTCCTGCCGGACGGCCTCGTCCAGGTGGGCGCGCAGGCCCATGGCCGAGGAGGAGCCGGCGATGGCCGCGATGCGGTCCATCCACACGGCCGTGGAGGTGTTGGCGACCGCCGAGCCGCCGGGCTCGGCCGCGGCCCTGGCGCTCCAGTTCGGGTTCACGTAGCCGGTGGCGCCCGCGTACGGGTTCTCGACGTGGGTCGGGTTGGTGCTGCCGTCGTCGTCGGCCTCGGTGGCGGTGACCGTACGCGAGGTCAGGCCGGTGGAGGCGACGGTGAAGGGGCGGCTGCCGTTGGCCGTGTCGGAGTCCTGGGCGGCGGCCAGGGTCACCGTCTGCGGGGTGCTCCAGTTGGCCGGGGTGAAGGTCAGGCTGGCCCCCGAGGAGATGGTGAGGTTGGTGTCACCGCTGCCGGCCGTCGTGGTGACGGTCACGTTCGAGGACGGCTGCGCGGCCAGGCGGACCGTGTAGGTGCCGGTCGAGCCCTCGGGCACGGTCACCGCGGGCGGCGACACGATGATCGACTGCTCCACGGTGGCGTCGTCGTCCACCTCGGTCGCGGTGACCGAGGCGCCGGTGACGCCGGTGCCGCCGACGCTGAAGGCGGCGGTGCCCGCGGCGGTGTCGGAGTCCTGGGCGGCGGCCAGGGTCACCGTCTGCGCGGTGCTCCAGTTGGACGGGGTGAAGGTGAGCGAGCTGCCCGAGCTGACGGTCAGGTCGGTGTCACCGCTGGTCCGCGCGGTGGTGACGGTTACGTTCGAGGTGGGCGCGGAGGAGAGCCGGGCGGTGAAGGTGGCCGTGCCGCCCTCGTTGACCGCGACCGCGCTGGCCGAGGTCACCACGGACGGGGTGGTCGGGCCGGTGCCGCCGCAGGTGACCCCGTTCACGCTGAACGAGGTGGGGTTCGGGTTGGTGCCCGTCCACGTGCCGTTGAAGCCGATGTTGGTGGAGGCGCCGGTGGCCAGGGTGCCGTTCCACGGCATGTTCGTGGCCGTGACCCGGGTGCCCGACTGGGACCAGTTCGCACCCCAGCCGGTCGGCGTGTACCTCTGACCGGTGGTCGGGAAGTCGAAGGCCAGCGACCACGACGTCAGGGGATCACCGGTGTTCTTCAGCGTGACGCTCGCGGTGAAACCGCCTGAGCCGGTGCCCCACTGGTTGGCGGTATAGGCCACGTCGCAGGTGACGGCGGCGTTCGCGGCCGTGCCCTGGCCGACGACGAGTCCTAAGGCCGCGACACTCGCGGCGGTCATGGTCACGGCCCATTTGCGGAGGCCGCGGTGGAGTCTCACGAGCGATCATCTCCAGTACTTAGGTGGCTGGGAGCGCTCCCATGGTGAGCCGCGCTCGGAGCCCTGTACAGAGGGCGGCCGTCGAGAAGGTGTCCGCCGCCCCGCATGCTCGTTGAATACCCCGGAACGGGGATGAAACTTTCATCCCTGGCAGCCTGGTGAGAGGAAACACGGGGGTTACCGAACCGCCATTCCGTTGACATACGCCGCCGGGCACCCACAATCCACTTTGGGAGCGCTCCCACACCCCTACTCCCATGGAGACCCCGTGAAGTACAGACCTTCATCCCTTTTGACGCGCTTATCGAGGCGGCTGGCCGTGGCCACGACCCTCGTCCTCGTCGCGGGCACGACCACGGCCTTGGCCGCCGGTCCCGCCCAGGCGGCCGTGGCGTGTGACGTGACGTACGCGGCCAACCAGTGGGGCACCGGTTCGGGCGGTTTCACCGCGAGCGTCACGCTGAAGAACACCGGCGACCCGCTGACCTCCTGGTCGCTCGGCTTCGATTTCCCGACCACCGGTCAGAGGTACACGCCGACCGGCTGGGGTGCGAACTGGTCCCAGTCGGGCACCCGGGTCACGGCCACGAACATGCCGTGGAACGGCACTCTGGCCACCGGTGCCTCCACCAACATCGGCTTCAACGGCACGTGGACGGGCAGCAACCCGAGCCCGACCTCGTTCAGCGTGAACGGGGTCACCTGCGGCGGCCCCGGCACCGGGACCGCGCCCACCGTGTCGCTGACCTCGCCGACCGCCGGCCAGACGTTCACCGCCCCGGCCACCGTGCCGATCGCGGCGAACGCGGCCGACTCCGACGGCACCGTCGCCAAGGTCGACTTCTACCAGGGCTCCACGCTGCTGGGCACCGACACCTCCTCGCCGTACAGCTACAGCTGGACGAACGTGGCGGCCGGCAGCTACTCGATCACGGCCAGGGCCACCGACAACGCCGGCCTGACCACGACCTCGTCGCCAGTCGGGATCACGGTCTCGCCGAACACCGGGCCGGCCCTCGTGGTCAGCCCGACCACGCTGTCCGTGCCCGAGGCGGGGACGGCGACCTTCGGCGTGAAGCTGTCGCAGGCTCCCTCGGCGAACGTGACGGTCACGACGGCCCGCGCCAGCGGTGACGCCGACGTCACGGTGTCGGGCGGCGCCAGCCTCACGTTCACCCCGTCGAACTGGAACACCGCGCAGAACGTCACGCTGGCCGCGGCCAACGACAGCGACACGACGAGCGGTTCGGCCGTGATCAGGGTGAGCGCCACCGGGTACACGCCGGTGGACGTCGCGGCCTCCGAGGCGGACGACGACGTCGGCGGCGACAACGAGTACGTCCAGCGCTTCGTCGAGCTCTACAACGAGCTGCACGACCCGGCCAACGGCTACTTCTCGCCCGAGGGCGTGCCGTACCACTCGGTCGAGACGTTCCTGGTCGAGGCGCCGGACCACGGGCACGAGACCACGTCCGAGGCCTACAGCTACTACCTGTGGCTGGAGGCGACCTACGGGCAGGTGACCGGCGACTGGACGAAGTTCAACAACGCGTGGGCCTCGATGGAGAAGTACATCATCCCGGCCACCGCCGACCAGCCGACGAACTCGTTCTACAACGCCTCGAAGCCCGCCACGTACGCGGCCGAGTACAACACGATCAGCAGCTACCCGTCGCAGATCGACTCCGGCGTCAGCGTGGGCACCGACCCGATCGCCGGTGAGCTGCAGAGCGCGTACGGCACGCGCGACATCTACGGCATGCACTGGCTGCTCGACGTCGACAACACCTACGGCTTCGGCCGCTGCGGCGACGGCACCACCAGGCCCGCCTACATCAACACCTACCAGCGCGGCCCGGAGGAGTCGGTCTTCGAGACGATCCCGCAGCCGTCCTGCGACACCTTCGCCCACGGCGGCACCAACGGCTACCTGGACCTGTTCATCAAGGACGCCTCGTACGCCAAGCAGTGGAAGTACACCAACGCCCCCGACGCCGACGCCCGCGCGGTGCAGGTGGCGTACTGGGCGCAGACCTGGGCCAAGGAGCAGGGCAAGGAGTCGCAGATCTCCGCGACGGTGGCCAAGGCCGCCAAGATGGGCGACTACCTGCGCTACGCGATGTACGACAAGTACTTCAAGCAGCCCGGCTGCACGAGCCCTTCGTGCCCGGCCGGTACCGGCAAGAACGCCTCCAACTACCTGCTGAGCTGGTATTACGCATGGGGCGGCGCGACCGACTCCAGCGCCGGTTGGGCCTGGCGCATCGGCTCCAGCCACAACCACTCCGGCTACCAGAACCCGTTCGCGGCCTGGGCGCTGGCCAACGTGGCCGAGCTCAAGCCGAAGAGCGCGACCGGTGCCGCCGACTGGAGCACCAGCATGACGCGCCAGCTGCAGTTCTACACGTGGCTGCAGTCGGCCGAGGGCGCCATCGCCGGCGGCGCGACCAACAGCTGGGAGGGCCACTACGCCACGCCGCCGGCGGGGCTGCCGAAGTTCCACGGCATGACCTACGACTGGCAGCCGGTCTACCACGACCCGCCGTCGAACCAGTGGTTCGGCTTCCAGGCGTGGACGATGGAGCGGGTCGCGGAGCTCTACTACGCCACCGGCAACGCCGACGCCAAGGCGCTGCTCGACAAGTGGGTGACGTGGGCGCTGGACAACACCACGATCGGCTCCGACGGCAGCTACCAGATCCCGTCCACGCTGCGCTGGACCGGTCAGCCGGCCGGCAACTTCAACGCGACGACGGGCATGCCGCCGGCCAACCCCGGCCTGCACGTGACCGTCGTGGACCACACGCAGGACGTGGGCGTCGCCGGCTCCTACGCTAAGGTGCTCATGTACTACGCGGCCAAGGCGAACCACGCCGAGGCGCGGGACACGGCCAAGGCGCTGCTCGACGGCGTCTGGGAGAACCGTGACGCCAAGGGCGTGTCGGTGCCGGAGACCAAGGGCGACTACAACCGCATCGACGACCCGGTGTACGTGCCCGCCGGCTGGACCGGTGAGATGCCGAACGGCGACACGATCAACTCCAGCTCGACCTTCATCTCGATCCGGTCCTTCTACCGGAACGACCCGGACTGGCCGAAGGTCGACGCCTTCCTGAAGGGGACGGGCCCGGCGCCCGTCTTCAACTACCACCGGTTCTGGGCGCAGGTGGACGTAGCCGTCGCCCTGGCCGAGTACGGGCGGCTCTTCCCGTGAAAAAGGCAACACTGATCGCCGTGGCGTCGCTGGTCCTGCCCCTGTTCGGGGCGGGGCCGGCGGCCCACGCCGCCGCTGCCGCACCCGCCTTCGCCTACGGCGAGGCGCTGCAGAAGTCGCTGTGGTTCTACGAGGCCCAGCAGTCGGGCGCGCTGCCCGACTGGAACCGCGTCTCCTGGCGCGGCGACTCGGGCCTGAACGACGGCAAGGACGTGGGCGTGGACCTCACGGGCGGCTGGTACGACGCGGGCGACCACGTCAAGTTCGGCTTCCCGATGGCGTTCTCGGCCACCATGCTGGCCTGGGGCGCGGTCGAGTACCGCGACGCCTACGCGGGCTCCGGCCAGCTCACCCACCTGCTCAACAATCTCAAGTTCGTCAACGACTACTTCATCAAGGCCCACCCGTCGCCGAACGTGCTCTACGGGCAGGTCGGCAACGGCGGCACGGACCACGCCTGGTGGGGCCCGGCCGAGGCGATGTCGATGGCGCGGCCCGCGTACAAGATCGACGCGTCGTGCGGCGGGTCGGATCTGGCGGGGGAGACGGCGGCGGCGATGGCGGCCTCGTCGATCGTCTTCCGCCCGACAAATCCGTCTTATGCCGACACGCTGGTGACGCACGCCAAGCAGCTCTACTCCTTCGCCGACACCGTCAGGAAGAAGTACAGCGAGTGCATCACCGACGCGTCGAGCTTCTACAACTCGTGGAGCGGCTTCAACGACGAGCTGGTGTGGGGCGCGATCTGGCTCTACCGGGCCACGAACGACGCCTCCTACCTGGCCAAGGCCGAGAGCGGCTACGCCAACCTGGGTACCGAACCCCAGACCAGCACCAAGTCGTACAAGTGGACGATCGCCTGGGACGACAAGTCGTACGGCGCGTACGTGCTGCTGCACAAGCTGACCGGCAAGCAGCAGTACCTGGACGACGCCAACCGCTGGCTCGACTGGTGGACGGTCGGTGTGAACGGGTCGCAGGTCAAGTACTCGCCGGGCGGGCAGGCCGTGCTCGACCGGTGGGGCTCGCTGCGGTACGCGGCCAACACCTCGTTCGCGGCGCTGGTGCACAGTGACTCGATCACCGACGCCACGCGCAAGGCCCGCTACCACGACTTCGCGGTCCGGCAGATCAACTACGCGCTGGGCGACAACCCGCGCAACTCCTCGTACCTGATCGGGTTCGGCGCCAACCCGCCGAAGAACCCGCACCACCGTACGGCGCACGGCTCGTGGACCGACCAGATCACCAACCCCGAGCAGACCCGCCACACCCTGTACGGCGCGCTCGTCGGCGGCCCGCCCGACCCGAACGACGCCTACACCGACAAGCGCGACGACTACGTCATGAACGAGGTCGCCACCGACTACAACGCCGGCTTCACCAGCGCGGTGGCCAGGTTGTACAAGGAGTACGGCGGCGCCCCGGCGGCGAGCTTCCCCGCCGCGGAGACGCCGGACGGTCCGGAGATCTTCGTCGAGGCGGGCGTGAACGCCTCGGGGACCGGGTTCACCGAGATCAAGGCCATCGTCCGCAACCAGTCGGCCTGGCCCGCCAGGGTCCTGTCCGACGGCTCGTTCCGCTACTACTTCACCCTCGACGGCTCGACGACGGCCTCGCAGATCAGCGTGTCGTCGGCCTACACGCAGTGCAAGGCGCCGACGCTGCACCAGGCGAGCGGCAGCACGTACTACGTGAACATCGACTGCTCGGGCCAGGCCATCGCGCCCGCCGGGCAGTCGCAGCACCGCAGGGAGGTGCAGTTCAGGATCGCCAGCGCGGGCACGTGGGACCCGGCCAACGACTGGTCGTACCGGAACATCCCCACCACGCCCGGCACGACGCCGGTGCGCACCGGGAACATCACCCTCTACAGCGGCGCCACCAAGATCTGGGGTGACCCGCCGGGTCCGGAGGAAGTGGACACGACGGCGCCCAGCAAGCCGGGCAAGCCCGCGGTCTCCGCGATCGCGGGCTCCTCGGCGAAGCTGAGCTGGACCGCCTCCACCGACAACGTGGGCGTGACCGGTTACGACGTCTACCTGGGGTCCACCAAGGTAGGAACCGCCACGACCACGTCCTTCGACCTGAGCGGGCTCACCCCTGCCACGGCCTACACCGCCCACGTGGTGGCCAGGGACGCGGCAGGCAACACGTCGGCGCAGTCCGACGGCACGGCGTTCACCACGTCAGACACGGTGGACGGGACGCCGCCCAGCAAGCCGGGCAAGCCGACGGTGTCCGGGATCACCTCCTCGGCAGCGCGGGTGAGCTGGGCGGCGTCCACGGACAACGTGGGCGTGGCCGGATATGACGTCTACCTGGGGTCCACCAAGGCAGGCACGGCCACGACCACGTCGTTCGACCTGAGCGGTCTCACCCCCGCCACCGGCTACACGGTCACCGTGGTGGCGCGGGACGAGGCGGGCAACAGCTCGGCGGCCTCGGACGGCACCGCGTTCACCACCTCCGACACCCCGGCCGGCGGGTGCACGGCCACCTACAAGGTGGTCAACACGTGGGGCGGCTCGTACCAGGCCGAGGTGACGGTGAAGAACGCCGGCACGTCGGCCACCAGCGCCTGGACGGTCACCTGGAACTCCCAGAACTCGATCACCCAGCTCTGGGGCGGCAAGCACACCGTGTCCGGCTCCACGGTCACGGTGAAGAACGAGGCGTGGAACGGCGCGCTCGCGCCGGGCGCCACCACCACGTTCGGCTTCATCGCCAACGGCTCCTCCACCACTCCCGACCCGATCACCTGCACCCCCGCCTGATCCGAGACTCCGCCCCCGCCGCAGTAGCGGCGGGGGCGGCTCCATCGGCTCAGTGAAAGGCACAAATGAGAGCACTCTTCACCGCGCTGGCCTTCGTGGCGGCACTCCTGGCGGTCCCCGCCGCACCGGCGAGCGCCGCCACCGGCCTGCACGTCAGCGGCACGAAGATCCTCGAGGCGAACGGCCAGGAGTTCGTCATGCGCGGCACCAGCCACGCCCACACCTGGTACGCCACGCAGACCAAGGCGTTCGCCGACATCAAGTCGCTGAAGGCCAACACCGTACGCGTCGTGCTCAGCGGCGGCCGCTGGACCGCCAACAACACCGCCGACGTGGCCAATGTCGTCGCCCTCTGCAAGCAGAACAAGCTGATCTGCGTGCTGGAGAACCACGACACCACCGGGTACGGCGAGCAGAGCGGCGCCTACACCCTCGACCAGGCCGCCGACTACTGGATCAGCGTCAGGTCCGCCCTGGTCGGCCAGGAGGACCACATCATCGTCAACATCGGCAACGAGCCGATCGGCAACAACCCCGTCACCCCCGGCTGGGCCGCCGCCACCACGGCCGCGATCCAGAAGCTGCGCACCAACGGCTTCGACCACGCGCTCATGGTGGACGCGCCGAACTGGGGCCAGGACTGGCAGTTCACGATGCGCGACAACGCGCGGGCGGTCTTCGACGGCGACCCCGACAAGAACACGATCTTCTCCGTGCACATGTACGGGGTGTTCGACACGGCCGCCGAGGTCACCGCGTACATGGACGCGTTCAGGACCGCCGGGCTGCCGCTGGTCGTGGGCGAGTTCGGGTTCGACCACTCCGACGGGAACCCGGACGAGGACACGATCATGGCGCAGGCCGTGAGCCGCGGGCTCGGCTACCTGGGCTGGTCCTGGAGCGGGAACAGCGGCGGCGTCGAGTATCTCGACCAGGTCACCGGCTTCGACGTCACCCGGCTCACCCCCTGGGGACAGCGGCTGTTCAACGGCGCCAACGGCATCGCCGCGACCGCCAAGGAAGCCTCGATCTATGGCGGCGGCACCACCGACCCGACACCGCCGAGCACCCCCGGCACGCCGTCGGCGTCGAACGTCACCTCGTCCGGGGCGACCCTGACCTGGGCCGCCTCCACCGACAACCTGGGCGTGACCGGGTACGACGTCTACACCTCGACCGGCACGGCCCTCGGCGCCACGGCCACGAACTCGATCACGCTGACCGGGCTGACGCCGGCCACCGCGTACCAGGTGCACGTCAAGGCCAGGGACGCGGCCGGGAACCAGTCGGGGCCGTCGCCGGCGGTGTCGTTCACCACGACCGGCGCGCCGGTCGGCGGGTGCACAGCTGCCGGGACCGTACAGAGCCAGTGGAGCACCGGCTACGTCGTGCAGCCCGTGACCGTGACCAACACCAGCACGACGGCCAGGACGGGCTGGACGGTGACGTTCACCCTGCCCGCCGGGCACACGGTCACCGGCTACTGGAACGCGGTGGTGACGGTCAGCGGGCAGACGGTGACGGCCAAGAATTTGAGCTACAACGGCACGCTCGCCCCGAACACCGGCACCACCTTCGGCCTCCAGGCGGGTCGGCCGACCGGGGACACGTCGATCCCGTCCGGTTACACGTGCGCCAACTGAACTGCCCGGCAGCCGGGTGCGTATGAGGAGGTGAGGCCCTAACCAGCTATCCCTGCCCAACAAACCATCCCGCCCGGATGGGACGGACGCGGCCGAAACCTCCACTCGGCCGCGTCCGTTTTCTCCCCACCCGCTTCCGCCACACGCCCGCTTCGCCGTGCGCCCGGCCCGCGGTCCCGCGCCGCCCCGCCGAGCCGCCGCGCCGCCCCGCCCCGCCGCGCCCCGCGCCCCGCGCCGCTCGCCCGCTCTCCACCGCCACCGGGCCCCATCGTCCCACGCCCCCCGCTCCGGCCGCGCTCGCTTCGGGCCCGGGCTGCGCTGTCTGCCGGGGTGCGCATGCCGCGCTGCCGAGGTCGCGCGCCGACGACGCCGGCCGACTGCCCCCTTCGGTCGCGGTGCCGTGGCCTGTCGGGCTCGCCGCGTGCCTGGCGTGTCGCCTCTGAACGTCCCCCGTGTCACAAAGCCCGCCGGCGCCGAGTCGGCGCCTCGGCGGGGCCCTGAGAGCCGTGAGGAGGCGCGGCCAGAGGGCCGGGCCTCCTCACGGGTGGGGGGCTATTTGGCGGTCGAGGTCGCCAGGGCGAAGCGTTCGCGGGCCGCCTCGATCGCCGTGTCGTCGGCGAACTCGGCGAACGCCTCCTCGTGATAGTGCTGAGGGATGAGCCGGCGGACCCGGTCCGGGTAGCCGGCTCCCGATTCGGGCACCCTGACCTGGGGCGGGATGCTGATCTTGACGGCGATCGGCCCCGAGGCGCGTACGGAGGCGGCCCAGTCCGGGCTCTCCCCCGTGATCGCGCACATGTGGCGGGCATACACCCACGTCACCTCCACGAGCGAGGTGGCGTTCCGGGGTTCGGTGCCGAAGGGTTCCACGGCGCACACGACGCGGGAGTCGAAGCTGTGTCCGTGGGCGTGGTGCTCGCCGGGCGATGCCTGCTCGAGTATCAGGGTCACCTGGGCGGCGAGCTCCGCGTTGAGCTGGGAGGACGGCTGCCTGGCAGCGAAGAACGTCACCCCGGCCAGGGTCAGGCCGGCCAGGGTGACGACTGCCGCGACGAGCCCGCGACGCGTTTTGATCACGGGCTGGTGCAGGTCAGGGTCGGTGCGGGGCTCGGGATCGAGCCGGTGGCGTTGAATCCGAACGCGGTGGAGGCGTTCGGTGCGAGTTGCCCGTTGTACGTGGCGTTCTTGACCGTCACGTTGGGCGCTTGTGTGGACAGCACGCCGTTCCACGGTGAGCCGTCGAAGCTCTGGCCGCCGGCGTACGTCCACTTGACCGTCCAGCCGTTGATCGCGCTGGTGCTGGTGTTCTTCACGGTCACCTCACCCTGGAAGTGGCCGGCCCAGCCGGTGTCGGTGGCCTTCCACGTGGCGGTGCAGGCGCCCGTCGGAGCGGGGTCGGTCGGCGTGACGGTGGGGCTGGGGCCGGGGGTGCTGCCGCCGGGGCCGACGCCGGTCACCTGGCCGTTGCCGCCGTCGAAGACGACGTCGGAGCAGCTGTAGAAGTTCTCGTTGCTGTCCGAGCGGATCCAGTGCGTGAAGATGATGTGCCGGCCGCTCTTGCCGGACGGCAGCTGGGCGTTCCAGTAGTAGTAGTTGAGCCCGCCGGCGCCGCCGCTGGCGGGCGGGTTGGTGACGCTGCCGAACGGCTCGAGGTCGGACCACTTGAGCGGCCCGTTGGGGTTCCAGCCGTTCTTGGTGATGTAGTAGTTGAACGCGCCGGGGTGCTGCGCCCAGTTGCTGTGCCGCATCTGGATGGAGGCCCCGGAGGTCAAGTGGGTCAGCGGCCAGTCGGAGCGGACCGCGTTGTAGGCCGAGAAGTCGTAGGGCCCGCCGGTGCCGCCGCTGCAGATCTGCCCGTCGGGGATGAATCCGGTGGTTCGGCCCGCGCCGTCGGAGCGCAGCACCGCGAACCAGTTGTACAGGGGGGTCGCGCCGCTCTGGTTGACCGCGGCCGCGCATGCGGGGTTGTAGGGGAGGATCTGCCCGTTGTCCCGCAGGCCGTCCTGCCAGCACAGGAACGTACGGCTGCCCGGGAACATGGACACGCCGTGGGCCTGTGCCTGCGTGGGCACCATCAGAACACTTGTGATCAGGACCAGGACGGCGGTGAGTGCCGCCGACTTGAATAACTTCATGGGGATTCCCTTGCGCTGACGACAGAGGAAACCTGCCCACGACCTGCCCGCCCGGCGAGCGCATTGAATCACGCTTTTTCCGGATTCGACAACGATCGGTGAAACTTTCAGCCGATCTTGGTCACGGTTTCCGCTGGTGGGTGCCTCGCCCCTGCTCGCGCGCGGGCACCGCTGCTTGCCGTACCGGAAAGGCCCGGAGAGGGTGAACGCTGGGAGCGCTCCCACTACACTCCACTGTCAGAGAGGCGGGAGCAACACGCCATGAGGCACGCGCACATCCACCTGATCATCGGGGCGTTACTCGCCATGGGCCTGTTCGCCGCGCCGGCGCAGGCCGCTCCGGTGCTCTGCGAGAAGTACGGCTCGGCGAGCATCCAGAACGGCCGCTACATCGTGCAGAACAACGTCTGGGGCGCGAGCACCGCGCAGTGCATCGACATCAACCAGAACGGCGGCTTCACCGTCACGCAGGCGGCCCACAACAACTCCACGAGCGGCGCACCGGCCGGCTACCCGTCGATCTACGCCGGCTGCCACTACGCCAACTGCACCACCGGCAGCAACCTGCCCATGCAGGCCAGCGCCGGAGGTTTCGCCGGGCTCCGGAGCAGCGTCAGCATGACGTACCCGAGCTCCGGCACCTACAACGCCTCCTACGACCTGTGGTTCGACCCCACGCCCCGCACCGACGGCCAGAACACCGGCGCCGAGCTGATGATCTGGCTCAACCGGCAGGGCTCGATCCAGCCGATCGGCTCCCAGGTCGGCACCGCGAACCTGGCCGGCGCGACCTGGCAGGTCTGGTACGGCAACATCGGCTGGAACGTGATCTCCTACGTGCGCACCTCGCCCGCCACCTCGCTGGACTTCACCATCGACACCTTCTACTCCGACGTGGTCAGCCGCGGCTACGGCCAGCGGTCGTGGTATCTGACCAGCGTCCAGGCCGGGTTCGAGCCCTGGATCGGCGGCACGGGCCTGGCGGTCAACTCCTTCTCGTTCGGCTCGGGCGGTGGCACCACCGACCCGACCCCGCCGAGCACCCCCGGCACGCCGTCGGCCTCGAACGTCACCTCGTCCGGGGCCACCCTCACCTGGGCCGCCTCCACCGACAACGTGGGCGTGACCGGCTATGAGGTGCTGCGCGCGACCGGCGACACGTTCACCAGGGTCGGCACCAGCGGCACCACCTCCTACACCGACACCGGCCTGAGCCCCGCCACCACCTACCGCTACCGGATCAGGGCAAGAGACGCCGCGGGCAACCTCTCGCCTGAGTCCGCCACGGTCACGGTGACCACCCAGACCGGCGGGACCGGCGGCGGTTGCGCGGCCACCGCCACCACCCAGACCGCCTGGAACAACGGCTACGTCATCCAGCCGGTCACCGTCACCAACCGGGGCGCCTCGGCGCTCGACGGCTGGACGGTCACGTTCGCGCTGCCGTCCGGGCACACGATCACCGGCATGTGGAACGCGAGCTACACCGTCAGCGGTGGCACGGTCACGGTCCGGAGCCTGTCGCACAACGGCCCTCTGGCGTCCGGCGCCACCACGTCGTTCGGCTACCAGGCGACGCGGCCGGCCGGCAACACGCAGGTACCCAGCGGTTACACCTGCGCATGAGGCTCGCGCGGGCATCGCTTTGCGAGGGGCCCAGCCCGCGCGCGGAGGGGTACGGCTGGTGCTGCCGTACCCCTCATCAATCTCAGTCGTGCTGCAGCGCCGCGTCGATGTCGTCCAGCCTGGCCTGCAGCTCGCTCAGGCAGGCGGGGGTGAGCCGGCCCTCCCGCATGCGGTCGGAGAGCTTCTGGCGCAGGCTCTCGGTCCTGGACTCCTCCGGGCCGTGCCGCGGCGCCACGGCGGTGTCCAGCACCTGCCGGAGGTCCAGCACGACGTCGGCGTCGGTCGCGCCGCACGGCGTCCTGGCCTCCAGCACGGTCCTGAAGCCGGCCGCGGCCTGCTCCACCGTGATAGTCGCGGACGGCGAGCTCTCGATCAGCCGGGCCGTCGGGGACGGCGCCGGCTCGGCTATCCGCTGCTGTTGCTGCTGCGGGGGCGGCCCCGTCTGCTGCTGGAACCAGAGCATGGCGGACAGGGCGATGGCCGCCGAGCCCGTCACGGTGAGGCCGCGCCGCACGTGCCGGCCCAGCGTCACCGTGCCGAGCGCGGAGGTCAGCGCGGAGACGATCTGCGCCGCCGTCGGCCGCTCCTCCGGCTCGTGCGCCAGGCAGCGCTGGCAGAGCGAGGCGACGGCGTTCGGCACGCCGGGGACGCGGGGAGGGGGCTCGGTGCGGTGAGCCGCCTCGATCTCCTCCCACGTGGTCTCCGGGTACGGCGTCCGCCCCGTGAGCATGGCGTGCAGCAGTACGCCCAGGGCGTACACGTCGACCGCCGGATGCGTCGGCGCGCCGAGCAGCCGCTCGGGGGCGACGTAGGGAGGGGTGCCGCGATCGTCGTCGGGGTCGCCCGCCCAGGCCGCGATGCCGAAGTCGAGGAGCTTGGGCCCGTTGGCGGTGAGCAGCACGTTCTCCGCCGTGACGTCCCGGTGCACCAGGCCGCGGGCGTGCCCGGCCATCAGCACCCGCGCCAGCCGCAGCGCGATGGCCGCCGCGTCCGGCCACGGCAGCGGGCCCTTCTCGATGAGCTCGGCCAGCGGCGTGCCGTCGAGCAGCGGCATCACGACGTAGGCCGCGACGCCGCCGCTCGTGGTGACGGTCTCGCCGTAGTCGTAGATCTCGATGGAGTCGGGATGGATGAAGCGGGCGGCGGCGCGGGCCTCGCTGCGTACGCTGACCCGATCTCCCGGGTCGGTGTGCAGCGAGGCCGTGAGCACCTTGACCGCGATCATCCGGTGCAGGGACTGGTCGAAGGCACGCCAGATGACCGACATGCCCCCGCGGGCCAGCGGATCCAGCAACAGATACCGCCGGGCCAGCACGTCCCCAGGCTCAAGCCGACTCACGGATGACCAGTTCCGTGGGGAGTACGGGGTCGATCCCCGCGGCTCCCGTCAGGAGCAGCCGGGTGGCGACGGTGGCGAGCTCCTCGACGGGCTGGCGGATGGTGGTCAGGGCCGGGACGGTGTGCCTGGCGACCGGGGCGTCGTCGAACCCGATCACCGCGACGTCCGCCGGCACCTTGCGTCCGGCCCTGCGCAGGGCCTGGATCGCGCCCGCCGCCATCAGGTCGGAGGCCACGAAGACCGCGTCCAGGCCGGGCGCGTGGCGTAACAGCCACTGCATCGCGTGCGTGCCCGACGCGGCGGTGAAGTCCCCGTAAGCCACGGGTACGTCGGGTGCGCCGGCCGCCTGCAAGGTGCGTATGAGGCCCTCCAACCTGTCACGGGCTCCGGGTAAGGACGGCGGGCCGCCGATGGCGGCGACGTTACGGCGGCCCGACAGCAGGAAGTGTTCGGCCGCCTGACGGCCGCCGTCGAGGTTGTCGACGTCGGCGAACGGGAGTTTGAGGTCGTGGGGCGGGCGGCCGATGTTGCGCACCGGTATGCCCGAGGTGGATAACTTGATCGCCAGGGGATGACGCTCTCTTGCGCCCACGATCAGCACCGCGCCGGACAGGGCGGGCAGCGTGGATGAGGTGGGGGTGACGGTGGTCACCATGAGGTGGGTGCCGTGCTCGTTTATCACGGCGCCCGCGGCGGACAGGAGCCTGGCGTAGTAGGGCTCGGAGAAGAGCCGGGGAAGGTGGTCACAGATCACCGCTGTGACTCCGTCGGCCATGGTTTTCGCGGCCGTTCCCCGGGGTGCGCGTTGTCGGACGTATCCCATGCGGGACACGGCGTCGTAGACTTGGCGGCGGGTCGAGGTACTGACCCGCACCGAGCCTGTGAGGACTCGAGATGCGGTCGCGGGGGAAACCCCTGCAGCGGCCGCCACCTGTGCCAGTGTGGGCTGCTCGGTCATGGAGCACCTCGCGGAAAGATCCTGGGAGCGCTCCCACGTTAC
Organism: Nonomuraea sp. NPDC049709; assembly: GCF_040674815.1. Taxonomy (NCBI): domain Bacteria; kingdom Bacillati; phylum Actinomycetota; class Actinomycetes; order Streptosporangiales; family Streptosporangiaceae; genus Nonomuraea; species Nonomuraea sp. NPDC049709. Next base: position 162,362 of record NZ_JBFANM010000006.1, on the reverse strand, counting down.
CAATGTTTCGCCGCTGTTAATAGGGCCTTTGCAGGGAGTGCGTCCCACTGTGCGGACGCACTCCGAATTTGCTCAGCTAGAGGCGCTGGTAACCGGCAGAGGTTTCTGTGTCGGATGTGGATCACGGCATATTTACGTGTCCGATTTGTCTTATCCGACAATCAGGAAACCCCTCCTACCCGTGATCATTCTCCGAACTCGGCCAGATCCCCTTCATCGATCAAGCCTTCCTGGTCCTCGTCCGGCTCCGGCTGGACCACCGGCCGGCAACCCGAGCCGCAGCCGCCGAAGCGGGAGGTGTTCACCGGGGTGAAGTCGGTCGCCGGGGTGCCCTTCAGGGCGGCGATCATGGTGTCCTTCCAGATCGGCCCGGGGATCGAGGCGCCGAAGACCGAGGCGTAGTAACGGCCGCCGATGGTGATGTTGTTGAGCTTGTAGTCCTGGGAGCCGCGCGGGTCGCCGATGCTGACCGCCCCCGCCAGGTCCGGGGTGAACCCGGCGAACCAGGCGGTGGCCTGCGCGTCCGTGGTGCCGGTCTTGCCCGCCGCCGGACGGCCGATGCCGCCGACGCCGCGCATGGTTCCCTTGGTGAACACGCCGGACAGGATGTCCGCCGCGGCGTCCGCGACCTCGGGGTCGAGGGCCTGCTTGCACTTCGGGTTGTAGGTCTTCACCTTGCCGTAGCGGTCGGTGATCTTGGTGATCGCCATGGGCGCGCAGTACTTGCCGCGCGCGCCGATGGCCGCGTACGCGTTGGCGACGGTCACCGGGTCCATCTCGTTGGTGCCGAGCGTGAACGTCTCGTACTCCGTCAGCGCCAGGCCGTCGGAGCGCTTGATCCCCAGCGACTTGGCCGTCTGGATGGTGTCACACAGGCCGACCTTCTGCTCCAGCATCATGAAGAAGGTGTTCACCGAGCCCCAGGTGCCGGTGGCCAGCGACTTGAAGCCGCCGCCGCCCTCGTCGTTGGTGACGGTGTGGCTGGGGTCGCCGATGTTCTCGCCCTTGCAGTTCTTGAACGTGGAGTAGAAGGGGGCGCGGTAGCCGCTGCCGACGCTGAACCCGTCGTTGATCTTCATGCCCTCCTTGAGGGCGGTGATCAGGGTGAACGTCTTGAACGTCGAGCCCGCCTGGAAGCCGACGCCGCCGCCGTGCACGGCGTCCGCCACCACGTTGTACGACATCTCCTTCTTGCGCTTGTTGTTGCCGTACTTGCGGCTGGCGGCCATCGCCTTGATCGCGCCCGTGCCCGGCTCCACCAGGGCCTCGGAGGCGACCGGGTTGTCCGAGGCGAACACGTGCTTCCTGATCGCCGCGTCGGCGGCCTTCTGCATCTTCGGGTCCAGCGTGGTCTGGATCGTCAGGCCGCCCCGGTTGAGGAACTGGCTCCTGGCCTTGGCCGTCTTGCCGAAGACCGGGTTGCTCAGCACCTCGTTGCGCACGTACATGCAGAAGTACGGGTAGTCGCTGGCTCCGCAGCCGCCCGGGATGTCGACGCCCTTGTAGCCGAGCTTCTTGGCCTTGGCCTCGGCGGCCTGCTCGGGCGTGATCTTCTTCAGCTCGGCCATCCGGTCGAGCACCACGTTGCGCCGCGCCAGCAGGGCCTTCTGCTGCGCCTTGCCCAGGTTCGGGTCCGTCGAGTTGGGGTCCTGCACGGCGCCGGCCAGCGTTGCGGCCTGCACCAGCGTCAGCTCCGACGCGCTCACCCCGAAGAAGCGCTTGGCCGCCGCCTCCACCCCGTTGGCGCCGGCGCCGAAGTAGGCGATGTTGAGGTACTTCTCCAGGATCTCGTCCTTGGTGTACTTGTTCTCCACCGCCATCGCGTAGCGCAGCTCCTTGAGCTTGCGCGCGTAGCTGGCCTCCAGGGCCGCGTTCCGCTCCTTGTCGGTGGTGGCCGAGTTGAGCAGCACCTGCTTGACGTACTGCTGGGTGATGGACGAGCCGCCCTGGGCGATGCCGCCCGAGGTGAAGTTCTTGGCCAGGGCCCGGATGGTGCCCTCGATGTCGATCGCGCCGTGCTCGTAGAAGCGGAAGTCCTCGATGGAGATGATGGCCGTCTTCATGATGTCGGCCACCTGGTCGAGCGCGATGCTCTCGCGGTACTCCTCCCAGAAGTAGGCGATCTCGTTGCCCTTGGCGTCCAGCACGGTCGTCCGCTCGGCCAGGGGGGGTTCCTTGAGCTCCTCGGGTTTGATGCCGAGATCCTCCGATGCCGAGACGAACATCGCTCCGGTACCCCCGACCGCGGGCAGCGCGATGGCGGCGGCCACGACGCCGGCCGCCGCCGCGGCCGCCGTCAGGCGTGCGACACTCGACAAACGGGAACCCATAACGGTAAACCCTCCCCCTCGTGGCATTTAGGGTGCATCCTAAACCCGGGCATGACGTGCTCCATGTAAAACCTTGGACGCCTTCCGCGGCTCGATTGTTCGGCCGTACGCGGGGTTTTTCGCCGGATTCGGGCGCATACCAGGGGTTCGGGCATCTTGGGGCTCCTGCGCCGGCTGTGACGGGAGACTTTAGTTTCTGTCAGCCGGCGGCAAAGAAGCGTGTTGACGGCGGGGCGGCCCGGCCGCGATCTGGCAACGTCTACCAGGGCATTTCTTCCTGGCCTTGGTGGAGGGGCTTATGCGTCGCGTCGGGGATGGCGAGCACGTGGATCGTCTGCTCGCCGCTGCCAGGAGTTGTTGGGGCGAGCCCGCCGGCGGCGACGGATGCGTCGTGGCGGAGGCGTACGACGAGGACCTGCGGGTCGTGGCGCGTACGCTGCTGGTGGCCAGGGCGGTCTGCGGCCTGCTCTCCGCGCGGCTGGTCGTGCTGACCGGGCCGGAGTGGCGGCGGCTGGCCGAGGCATTCGGCGCCGTGGGGGACATCCGGCCCGACGTGCCGCCCCGCGCGCTGGTCACGAGCCGGCCGGAGCGTGCCGTGCGCAGGGACGTCCCCGTCGTGCACGTGCACGGCACGGGGTCGCTGAAGGCGTACGCGCTGTTCCCCGACCAGGGCTCGTGCTCGATCGAGGACGAGCTGCCCGCCCGGGTCGGCGCGTTCTTCGAGCGGCAGGTCTGGCCGCACAGGGAGCTGATCAGGCCCGGCGCGGAGCGGGTGGCCTGGCGGGCGAAGAGCGGCTACCAGGTCCGTACGGACACCGAGCGCCGCCAGCTCCGCTACTACGGCTGTGCCCGGCTGGGCCTCGACCCCGACCGGCCCACGATCGTCGTGTTCGGCCACGCGCCGGATCGCGACGCGGAGCTGTTCGGGACGACGGCGGAGTTCGCCGCCGCCGACGAGTCCGCGAACTGGCTGTTCCTCGACCCCGCCCCCGTCGCCGGCCATCCCCGCATCAGGGGCGTGACCGGCGGGCTGTCCGCCAACCTCCTGTGGAGCATGGCGGACGTGGGCGTCACGTTCGAGGACAGCGATCTGCCCGCCTTCGGCATCCCCGTCATCCAGGCCGGCTGGTCGGAGGGCGCCGCCTGCGGGGCCACCCACGTCCCGGGCTCGCCGTCCGAGCACCGACTGCTGCTCGGGGAGGCCGTCGCCAGGCACGCCAAGGGCGAGTCCCTCCTCGGGCCCGAGCAGCGCGAGCGCGCCCGGCTGTGGCTCTGGTTGCGCCGCTGCGGCGCCGACGTGCCCAGCCAGCTCGTGCCCCACTGGGAGCACGGCGACGACTACGCCCAGGCGCTCGCCGTCAACCTGCGGCACGTCGAGCACGACGGCGACCCCCTCTACGGCGCGGTCGCCCGCATGTGGGAACGGCGCGAGCCCGTCCTCACCCGATTCGACTTCCACGACCCGATTGGGCTGGCCACCACACTCACCCCCTCGAGGAGCACCAGATGAGCAGCTCAGGATCCGCCACCGACCTGGACCAGGTGATCCTTCCCGCCATCCCGCCCGTACACCTGACCAGCGGCAAGGCCGCTCCCCTGCAGGTGACCGACCGGTTGCACCGCGGCCGCCAGATCCTGGGCAGGTTCGAGACCTCAGGGCTGGCCGGCTTCAAGGTGTCGGCGCAGGGGCGGCCGCTGCGGGTGCAGGTGGCGCTGTCCACCGACGAGCGGTCGGTGAGCGGCTGGCACGAGGGACGTACCGAGCCGGCGAGCACGCTGCCGCGGTTCGTCCAGATCCGCTCCCAGGGGCGGCTGCGCCAGTGCGTGCTGCTGCGCGGCCGGAAGTCGCACGCCCGGGTGGCCTTCGACCTGTCGCCGGAGGAGATCCCCGACGACGGCCTCATCTGCATCGAGGCGCTGGACATCACCGAGGGCGACGGCGTCAGCGAGGAGGTGCGCCGGGCCGTGTCGGGCCGCGTCGCCGAGGACGGCGTGGCGGGGGTGCGGCTGGACAAGGTCGTGTTCGAGGAGCCGCCGCCGGTGGACTACGACCCCGACACGCTCGACGGGTCGCGCTGCGAGCTCTACTCGCTGATCAGCGCGGGCGGGCTGGCCAACCTCAACAGGCAGGGCGTACGCGCGCTGCGCTCGGGCATGTTCGTGGTCAACCCCGTGCTCAAGGACCGGTTCGGGTCCAGCGGCCTGATCACGCTCCGGCTCGGCACCAAGGCGGAGGCGGTGAGCGTGATCCCCGCGACGTGGCGGCGGGTCAACAGCGAGCTGCGCTGGCTCCGCCACACCACCAGGAAGCTGCTGAACTCGGCGGCGCCGTCCGTGGAGCGGGTGCTCAGCGTCAGGGACGGGGACGCGGGGGCGCCGGAGCAGAACGTGCGCGGCAACATCACCGAGCTGGTGCTGCCCAGCCCGTCGAACTCGCCGCTGCTGGTGGTCCTGGCTCCGTGCCCGGACGCCGTACCGACCCTGGAGTCCGGCACCCAGCACTAGCCCCGCCGTCCGCCATTCGACCTCCGGCTGGCCACCACCGGCCGCACTCGCTTCGGCCAGGGCGCGGGCGTGCCTCCCTCCAGGGGGACCCGCGCCTTTCCCCGAGGGATCCGCGCCGAGGACGCCGGGACCAGGTGCTACGGGCGCGAATAGTTTTCGCTCGAATAAGATGCGGGTTCATGGGCGACGCCATCGACGGGATCATCGAGCAGTGGCGGCGCGAGCGGCCCGATCTCGACCTGTCGGCCATGGACGTCTTCGGCCGGCTCGCCCAGGCCATGCGGCTCATGGTGCCGCAGGTGGACCGGGTCTTCACCAAGCGCGGGCTCCGGCAGGGCGAGTTCGACGTGCTGGCGGCGCTGCGCCGGGCCGGGGCGCCGTACACGCTGATCCCCTCCGAGCTGTCGGAGGTGCTGATGATGTCGCGGGCCGGCATGACCAACCGGCTCGACCGGCTGGAGGCCGCCGGGCTGGTCGAGCGCAACCTGGACCCCGCCGACCGGCGCAGTTTCCGCGTCCGGCTGACCGAGGAGGGCCTGCGGATCGTCGACGACGCGCTCACCGAACACGCCGCGAACCTGGCCCGCCTGGCCTCGCCCCTCACCCGCGAGGACATGGACACGCTCACCGTGCTCATGCGCAAGCTGGTCAGCGGTCCTCTTGGTAATCGGGGGGACGCCGGGGCCTAATAGGTCCGGAAAAATAGCGATCACCTGTGATAACGCCGCTCATTGGGCAGTTTGTCTGTGTGGGCAGGAGCGGTTTGCGCATCGAGACGACCCGGCATCTCCATTGCACGGTCATGCGCGCCAGCGGCGTGCTCGATCACGACGGCAGGGTCCGCTTCAGCGCTCGCATCAACGCCGTGTGGAACTGGTCGGCGGGGCCGGTTCTGGTGCTGGACCTGGCCGACCTCGACTTCTACGACTCGTCGGTCATCGGGGTGCTGGCGATGGCGATGCAGCGGATGGAGGAGGAGGGCGACGGCCGGATCATCCTGGTGCGGCCCTCCGACCACCTGCTTTCCGTGTTGCGGCTGACGGACCTGCTGTCGCACGTGGAGTTGCGTGACAGCGTCGAGGAGACGGTGGCGGAGCTGATGCTGCGGTCGGGAGGACGCTTCCCTGAGCCCACCACCGCGATCCTGCGCGGCCCGCCGAGAGACGCGGCCTGAACCCTGAGCCCTGAACCTTGAACCTTGAGCCCTGAGCCCTGAGCCCTGAGCCGGTCTCGACTCCGTCCGCGCCCTCGCTGTCCGCCGTTGACAGCCGCCTTCTTACAGCCCGCCTTCCTTGAGGCCCACCTGCTTACAGCCCGTACGCCTCCAGCAGCCGCAGCCACACCTCGCTCACCGTCGGGAACGACGGCACCGCGTGCCAGAGCCGGTCGAGCGGCACCTCGGCGGTCACCGCGATCGTGGCGGCGTGCAGCAGCTCGGCCGCGCCCGGCCCGGCGAACGTGACGCCGAGCAGCACCTTCCTGTCCTCGTCCACCACGGCCCTGGCCCGGCCACGGTAGCCGTCGCCCAGCAGGTAGGCCCCGGTGACCGCGCCCATGTCGTAGTCCACCGCGCGGACCCGGAAGCCGTCCGCGCGAGCCGCCTCCTCGGTCCGGCCCACGGCGCAGATCTGCGGGTCGGTGAAGACGACCTGGGGCGCCCCGTAGCCGTCCGCCAGGTCCCGCATCGCGGGGAGCTCGTCGCCCCGCGCCCGGGCGGCGATCACGTCGCCGCAGATCCTGGCCTGGTACTTGCCCATGTGGGTCAGGAGCACCCGCCCGTTGATGTCGCCCACGGCGTACAGCCAGCCGTCGGGGACCTCGGTGGCCCGCATGCTGTCGTCCACCTTGACGGGCGCGTCGTCGGGCAGGCCCACCGTGTCGAGGCCCAGGTCGCGGGTGGCGACGTGGCGGCCGGTGGCCACCAGCAGCTCGTCGGCCTCCAGCGGCGGGCCCTCGGCCAGGTGCACGGTCGCCTTCCCGCCGGGCTCGGGGCGTTCGACCCTGACCATGTCGGCGTGGAAGCGTACGTCGATGCCCTCCTCGGCGAAGGACTCGGCGAGCAGCTCCCCGGCGAACGGCTCCATGCGGTTCAGCAGCCGGCCACCGCGTACCAGCACGGTGGTCTGCCGGGCGCCCAGACCGTGCATGGCCTGCGCCATCTCGCAGGCGACCACGCCGCCGCCGAGCACGACCAGCCGCTCGGGGATCGAGCTCGTCGCCGTCACCTCGTGGCTGGTCCAGGGCTTCGCCTCGGCCAGGCCGGGCACGGGCGGCACGACCGCGGTGCTGCCGGTGGCCAGCACGACGGCCTGGCGGGCGGTCAGCACGCGCTCGCCGCCGTCCTCCATGGTGACGCGTACGCGCTTGGGGCCGTCCAGGCGGCCACGGCCACGTACGAACTCGGCGGGCACGCTCTCGACCCAGCGCACCTGGCCGGCGTCGCTGTAGTTGGAGACGGCCTCGTCGCGCCGGGCCAGCACGGCGGCCACGTCGATCTCCCCGAGCTTGAGCCCGGGAACCCGGCGTACCTCGCCGGCCAGGTCGATCGGCCGCAGCAACGCCTTGCTCGGCACGCACGCCCAGTAGGAGCACTCGCCGCCGGCCAGCCGCTCCTCGACGACGGCCGCCGTCAACCCACCCCGCACGGCCCTGTCCACGACGTTCTCACCGGCGGGACCCGCACCGATCACGATGACGTCGAATTCGTCAGCCACCCCAGCCTCCACATGTGCTCGCTCGGCTACGTTGAAATGGTTTCACGCCGGGTCGGCGGCCTCTCACGCCGGGCCGGGAACACGTCGAACCCTGGCGCAGCGGACGACTCCCGGCGTCGGCCGTGAGAGTCCTTTCATCTCGACCTCATCGTGGTCCAACAGCCGCCCGACACCCTGGAACCACTCGCGGAAGTCACCGCGGGGACACCATCCAGGAGGGTTTCCATGGGTCAGGCATTACGGCGACTGCTGCTCGCCATCACGATCACACTCCTGCCGGCCACCGTCGGCGCCATCCTCACCCCAACAGCCGCCCAGGCGGCGATCGCCCCGACGAGCATCCACGTCACCACCTCGGCCGACGACGACGATGACGAGGACGGGGACGACGGCGGGGACGATGGAGACGGGGACGACGACGGTGGCGCGCCGCGTGGTGGCGTGGACACGGGTGTCGGTGGGGCGGCGTCGCGGGACGACGACGATGACGATGATGGTGCGCCGCGTGGTGGCGTGGACACGGGTGTCGGTGGGGCGGCGTCGCGGGACGACGACGATGACGATGACGGTGCGCCGCGCGGTGGCGTGGACACCGGCATGGGCGGGACCGCCAGCGATGGGACCGTCGGAGGCGCGACTGCCACGGGTGGGTCCGACGGAAGCGGGTCCTCAATTGGTGAGTTCACGGCGCGCGAGGCCGCGGGGAGCAGTGAGGCCGACGAGGGTGGGGCGGTGCCCCTGGTGCCGCTGAGCTTGGCAGGCGCCGGGCTGTTCGCGGTGGGCGCTTACTGGCTGCGGCGCACCTTCTTCGCGAGGGGCTGACCATGCGCGCGCTCCTGGCGGTCACCACCTGCGCCCTGCTCGCAACCAGCGCCTGCACCACCGGAAACGCTTTCGACAGCCCTCACCACGAGACCGTCGGAACGAGTGACGGGGTGCGGCCTGCGGTTGGTGGCAGCGCGGGTGGGGCCACCGGACGGACCACCAACGGGGCTGCCGAGCCGACCGCTGACGCGGGCACCGCCATTGCTACGGACGCTGCCCTCAACAGGGGCGACGCCGCTACGGGCACTACCGTCGGGGCAGGCACGGCCTTGGGGGCGAGCGCCACCTTCGGAGCAGGCACGGCCTTGGGGGCGAGCGCCACCGTCGGGGCGAGGACGGCCTTCGGGGCGAGCGCCACCGTCGGGGTGGACGCCGCCGTTGGGGTGGATGCCTCCGCTGGTGCGGCCACCGTCCCGGAGGTGGAGACCGCTGAGGTGCTGAGGCCGGTGGGTTCGGGTGAGGGTGTGCGGTCGGCGCTGAGCGTAAGGAGTCGTACGGGTGGGTCCGGTGACGTGGCCCAGCCCGTACGGTTGCGCATCCCGGCCATCAACGTCTCCACCCGGGTGACCCCGCTGCGGCTCGATGCCAAGGGCCGCCTGATCGCCCCCACCAGGTTCGACCGGGTGGGCTGGAACAAGGCGGGGCCCGAGCCGGGCGAGAAGGGGGTCGCCGTGATCGCCGGTCACGTCGACTCCAAGACCGGACCGGCCGTGTTCTACCGCCTGTCCCAGCTGCGCAAGGGTGACCGCGTCCACGTCGATCGGGCCGACGGCAGCACGGCCACCTTCGTGGTCGGCCGCCTGGCCCGCTACGCCAAGAACCGCATCCCGAACAAGGAGGTCTACGGTTCGGGCAAGGGTGCCCAGCTCAGGCTGATCACCTGCGGTGGGACGTTCGACCGTGCACGCGGCAGCTACCGCGACAACGTGATCGTGTTCGCCGCCCCTGTCGCTTAGGGGCTTACCGGTGCGGGGCTGACACCCGCGATCCCCTCATCCGTTGAGCTGGGACCCCAGGACTCTGCCGCCGTGGAGGCGACTCCACGGCGGCAGAGGCATGGCTGGGGGTGGGCTCAGGAGGCGGCTGGTTCGTTGTTGGTCCAGCCGGACTTCACGTCCGTGGTCCACGTCTTGGCGTTCAGTTGCTTGCCGTTGTGGATGGTGTCGAGCTCCGTCCCCACCAGCAGCAGGTCCCTTGTGTCGATGATCCGGGCGTGCCGGGCCTTGGTGTTGGGACGCTCCGAGCGCTCGGTGACCTTCTTGCGGCCCTTGCCCGCGTCGGTGACGGTCGCGCCGGGCATTTGGGACAGCAGTTGGTACGCGGCTGTTCGTACGGCCTTGGGGGCGGGCAGGCGGTGCATCAAGTCCGTGTACGCGGACGGGAGGTCAGTGCTCGGGTCGATCGGAGGTTCGCCCGGTGTGCTGTAGAGCTTCTGCAGCCAGGTCTTCAACTGCCTCGGGTCCGTGGGGGCGGCCTGCAGCTCCTCGAACGTCAGCCGGGTGTATCCCAGGAACCAGCCGTGCGGGGACCTGGGCGGGATCACGCGGCCCTTCTCCGGCTCCATCGACAGCTCCAGCAGCATGCCTTCGGTGCGGTAGCTCCACTTCTTAGGTGATCCGTCCCGTTTCCATGCCGCCCGGTCGGCGGCGGACTTGGGTGTCGCGCCCAGCCGCCGGAAGGTCGTCCACGCCCGGCCGTCGCGCGAGGTCCAGGTCTCACTGAGCCGCCGCTCCACCAGCCAGTACTTGTTGTCGCCCCGGCCCACCTGGCGGGGGTGGGTCATGACCTGCAGGGTTCTGGTGTGCCAGTACTTGCCCTCGGCGACCGCCTCCCGTGTCCCGACGCCGGTCCGGCCGGTGGCGTCGGCGGACATGGTGCGGCTCGCGCCAGTGAGGGCGTTGGCGGCAGTCGTGTGGCCGGCAGCAGTGAGGGCGTTGGCGGCAGTCGTGTGGCCGGCAGCAGTGAGGGCGTTGGCGGCAGTCGTGTGGCCGGCAGCAGTGAGGGCGTTGGCGGCTGTCGTGTGGCTTGCGGCAGTGAGGGTGGCGGCGGCAGTTGTGTGGGTTTCCGCAGTGAGGGTGGCGCTGGGCGGCGTGCGGGTCTCGGCTGTCCGGGCGGTGGTGGCTGGTGCGTGGTGGCCGGACGTCAGGGCGGTGGTCGGGTGGGCCGGCGGTTGGAGCGCGTGGGCAGCCGGTGAAGCGGCGGGTGAAGGGGCCGCGAGTGCCGCTGTGGTCAGGGCCGTGGTCAGTAGGGTTCGCATGAAGGTCTCTCTCGGTCAGTTGCGCGGCTGCGGGTTGGGGAAGTCGGGCTTCCGGTCGGTCCACACGCTCTGCTCGATCGCCACGAACGACATCAGCTCCCCCGTGTCCGGTGTGAGCGTCTCGACGGCCAGTGGCTCGCCGGTCGCCGAGTCGACGATCAGCCGGGTCTGCACCTGCCGGCCGGACCGCGTGTGGCTGGGCTGGCGGTAGAGGACGGCCTGTCCGGTCCGGCCGAGCTGGTCGGTCGCCGGTCCCTGGGCGATCACCCCGGGCAGCGAGGCCATGAGCCGGTAGGCCGCGGCCCGGACCTCGGAGGGGACGGGGACGTACGCGATCAGGCTCTGCAGGTTGTGCAGCAGGCCCTCCATGTCGCCGGAGGAGGGCTCCATCAGGGCGCGCAGCCCTTCCGGGGTTGCGGGGAGCTGGTCCATGTCGGCCAGCGTCTTGCCGGTGAAGAGCAGGCGCCACTCCACGTCCCGCGACTCGTACGACTCGGGCTCCCCGGGCGCGGCCTCGACGTCGAACGGGTTGCCGGCCAGGTCGGAGGGGTTGACGGTCTTGTAGGCCCAGGACGACGGCGAGCCGGCGGCGCGCCAGGCGGCCTCATCCTGTGGCGTGGCGGGCTTGGCCCCGAGGTAGCGCTGCACGATCCAGTGGGGCTTGGTCACCTCGCCGGCCTGGATCCAGGTCTCCTCGGCGGTGGCCGTCTGGATGACGTACTGGCCGGTGGGATCGTGGAAGCGGGCGCCTCGGACCAGCTTGTTGCCCCACCAGGAGCCCCCCGCGGGCCGCTTGGCGACGGAGGTGGCGGCGGCCAGCAGGATCTGCCGCGCCGAGGGGGGCGCGACCGGTTCGGGGGCCGCGACCGTGGAGGCGATCATGACGGCCGCCGTGGCCGCTCCGGCCAGACCCAGGCCGAACGAGGTCCAGCGAGCCGCGCGGATCCTCGCCTTCGGCGGCCGCTCGTCGGCGATCTCCCGGAGGAGCCTGGCCCGCCCCAGGGCGACCGTCTCCGTGGTGGGCCCCGGCCCGGCGAGCTGCTCCCGTACCGCGGACAGGTCATCCATCTGCGTCTCCGATCATGGGGTTGACGTCGCCGAGCGCGGCCCTGACCCGCTTGCGCGCCCGGTTGAGGCGGGAGCCGACGGTGCCCGGCGGGATGCCCAGCGACTCGGCCACCTCCTCGTAGCTCAGCCCGGCCACGGCCACGAGCAGCAGCACGTCCCTGTCGCCCGGGGAGAGCGCGGCCAGCGCCCCGGCGAGCGGCCCCCGCACGCTCGCCGCGTCCACCCGGCTCGGCACCCGGTCCTCGGGGCCCGCCTCGACCGGGTCGGCCGGCCGCGCGCGGCGGAACGCCGCCAGCATCCTGGTCACGCCCCTGCGGTGGCCGGCGACGAGCTTGGTGGCGATGCCGTACAGCCACGGCCGTACGGCCCCGAGCCCGGCGTCGTACGTGTGCCGCTTGCGGAAGGCGATCAGGAACGTCTCCGCGGCCAGGTCGTCGGCGGCCTCGCTGCCGAGCCTGGCGGCGAGGTAGCGGTAGATCTCCTCGAAGTAGCGGTCGTAGAGGATCGCGAACCGCTCCGGCCGGCGTAACGACTCGCTCATCACGCTCGCGTCGTCGGCCTGTCTGGGTGGATCGTCCACCTCTGGAGGGGCGGTCATGCGGGCGTCCCTTCTGTCGTTTACACCGCTACTCCACCGCTCGCCTCATTTGTCTTCACGTACGGCTGGCGTCGAAGTCCGTTAACCCGGGAGCCGTAGCGTGCTCGCATGGCGGATCGTTACCCGACGTCGGTCCCGTACCGGCAGCAGACGGACGGCTACCACACCTACCGGATCCCGGCGGCCGTGGTGACCACGACCGGTACGGTGCTGGCCTTCGCCGAGGGGCGGCGCGGCTCGGCCTCCGACTCCGGCCACATCGACCTGGTGCTCAGGCGGTCCGCGGACGGCGGGCAGACGTGGGGCGCCCTGCAGGTGGTGGCCACGGAGCCGCGCCGGGGCACGGCCGGCAACCCGGCACCCGTCGTGCTGGACGACGGCCGGATCGTGCTGGTCTTCGTCCGGCAGGGCCCTTCGGCGACCGAGGAGAAGATCAGGCGCGGTCAGGTGGCGGCGGCCGACGGGCGGCGGGTGTTCGTACAGGTCAGCGAGGACGACGGCGTCACGTGGTCGGAGCCGCGCGAGATCACCGGCAGCGTGAAGCGGGCCGAGTGGCGCTGGTACGCGACGACGCCCGGCCACGCGCTGGTGCTGCGGCAGGGCCCGCACGCCGGGCGCCTCGTGGTCCCCGCCAACCACTCGCTGCCGCCGAGCGGTCAGGACAACGGGACCGAGGGCAAGTACAACGGCGGCCACGCGCTGCTGAGCGACGACGGCGGCCAGACCTGGCGGATCGGGTACGTCGACGACAACCCGGACGGGTACGTCAACGTCAACGAGACCACCGCCACCGAGCTGCCCGGCGGGCGCGTCTACCTCAACACCCGCACCGACTCCACCGCCCCCGGCACCAGGGCGGACGCCTACTCGGCCGACGGCGGCCAGACGCTGGAGCTGCCCTTCCGCCCGCAGGCCGGGCTGGTGGGCCCGGTGGTGGAGGGCAGCGTGTTGTGGTGCGACTCGCCGGACGTGCTGCTGTTCTCCGGCCCGGCCGCCCCCGACGCGAGGGCGCTGATGACGGTACGCGCCAGCGACGACCACGGCGTCACCTGGCGGGTGGCGCACACGGTGTCGGGGCTGCCCGCGGCCTACTCCGACCTGGTGCGGGTGGGCGGCGACACGGTCGGACTGCTGTACGAGACCGGGAACTTCGGCCCGTACGAGACCATCGCCTTCCGCCGGATCCCGCTCGCGGAGCTGGCCACCGGCTGAGACCCCGGCCTAGGAGGCGAGCACGTTCATCACCATGATGAGACCGTGGACGGCGCCGTCCTCCGTACGCAGGTGGGACAGGTGCACGGTCAGCGGCGCCGGCCGCCCCCGGCGGTTGACCGCGTCGAGCACCAGCCCGTCCACCGCTTCGAGCGGATCGGACCCGTCGGTCAGCGCGGCCCGCAGGCGCGGCACCAGCGGGTCGAGGGGCAGGCCGATGTCGAGGCCGCCGAGCGCCTGGCCCACGGCCTCGTCCGCCCGCACCCCCCACAGCTCCTCCGCCCCGGGGCTCCAGACGGCCACCCGCAGCTCCTCGTCCAGGACCACCACGGCGTCGCCGAGGCTGCGCACCACCGAGGACACGAACGTGTTGACCTCGTCGAGCTCGATCGTGCGGGCCGTCAGGGCGTCGTTGATCTGCTGCAGCTCGTCGTTGGCGGACTGGAGCTCCTCGTTCATCGTTTCCAGCTCCTCGTTGGTGGACTGGAGCTCCTCGTTGGTCGTCTCGAGTTCTTCGTTGGTGGACTGGAGCTCCTCGTTCGTGGTCTCCAGCTCCTCGTTGAGCGACTGCAGCTGCTCGTAGGCCTGTTCGAGCTGCCCGTTGGCCAGCTCCAGCTCGGTCCTGAGCTTGCGGTAGCGGGTGACGTCGCAGAAGTGGATGCCCACGCCGACGAGGATGCCCGAGGCGAGCATGGGAACGACGGAGACGTCGAAGACGCCCCTTTCCGGCAGCCCGGCGCGGTGCCAGATCACCTCACGCAGCTCGACCGGCCCCAGGTCGTGGCGGGCCTGCTCGATGACCGAGCGCAGCTCGACGGGCCGGTAGGAGACCTCCAGGTCCTGGAAGGGGCGGCCGACGTCGCGCGGGTTGAGGTTGAACAGGGACTCGGCCTTGGCGTTGGCCAGCGCGAGGTTGCCCGCGGCGTCCACGACGATCTGGGCCACGGGCCCGGCCGCCAGCGCCACGGACACCAGCTTGGGCAGGTGGGCGGCGAGCTCGTCGGCGGTGCCGGTGACCGGCCACGGCGCCCGGTCGTCGTGGTGAGCCGGCCTGACCTTCCGGAACAGGCGCATGCGCAGGTCCACCGGCTCGAACTTGTCGCTGTGGTTGAGCAGCATCTCCGCCTTGCCCAGGAACAGGAAGCCGGGGTCCGACAGCGCGAGGTGGAAGCGCCGGACGATGTTGAGCTGCATCTCCGTGTTGAAGTACATGAGCGTGTTGCGGGCCAGGAGCAGGTCCACGCGGGAGATGGGGGCGTCGCGGGTGAGGTCGTTGCGCCCGAAGATCAGCTGGCGGCGCAGGTCGCGGCGGAAGGAGTGGCCGTTGTCCAGCGGGTCGAAGTACGTCTCGCGCAGGTCGATCGGCACGTCGGTGAGCGTGCGGTCGGCGTAGACGCCCGTCCTGGCGACCTGCAGCGCCTTGTCATCGAGGTCCGTGCCGTAGATCTTCACCCGGTCGCGGAACTGGTCGATGCCCATCTCCTCGGCCAGCACCATGGCGGCCGTGTAGACCTCCTCGCCGGTCGCGCAGCCGGCACTCCACACCCGGATGGGCCGGCCGGCGGCCTTCTGGTCGAGCAGGGCGGGGACCACGAGCTCGCGCAGGCGCTGCCATGCCGAGGTGTCCCTGAAGAAGCCGGTGACATTGATCAGCAAGCTGTCGAAGAGCCTCGTGAACTCCTCCGGCTCCAGCTCGAGCAGATCGCGGTATTCGCCGTAGTCGCGCAGCCTCAGCGTCTCCATCCGGCGGGCGATCCGCCGGATGAGGGTGTTGCGTTTGTATCCCGTGAAATCGAACCCGCGGGTCTCCTTGAGGAGAACGAGGAGGTCGTCGAACTCACGCTCTTCCTCTGGTGCCACAACGGAAGACTACGCCGATCCCGCGAGGTCAACTTGTCAGCGGAGTGCCGCCGGTGCGGCCGATGCGGGATTGCAGCATGCGAATGGTATTCAGGGTTTCGAGGTTGCGTTCCGTCTTCTCATGGAAGTGCCGCAGCGCGGCGGGAGCAGCCTTGAGCGGTCTGACCCGCAGTGGCTCGACCCCGCCGGCGGTCGCGGCGACCACGACCACGTCGCGCACCGCTGTCGCCATCTCCTCCGCCTGTCCAGGGATGGGGAGGGAACATGCGCGTCGGCCGGAGATCAGGGACCAGGCCGTGGAAGTCGGGGCCGTGCCGAGCTCGCGCAGCGGGGCTCCAGGGCCCAGCGCGCGTGCGTGAGATTGGCGCGCAGGGCTCCCAGGCTGTCGTTGCAGCGCTCGCGGGCGCTGATCAGCAGCATGCGGGCCCTGGCCGCCGCGGCCAGTTGCTCGGCCAGGGTCTGCTGCTGGTGGACGGCCTGCTCGCAGAGCGTGCGCGACTGATGGATGATCGCCGGTAGCGAGCCGTTTCCCGGTGACCCGTTTCCGTGTGACCCGTTTCCGTGTGGGCCGTTTCCCGGGCCGGCGGGCGGCCTGGGCGGATCGGTCTCCGACCGGCCGGGTGGCAGCTCGCGCGCGGGCCGGGGACGGTCGCGGACGGCCGGCTGGATGCGCGGCACGCTGCGCAGGCGCGGCAGGTGGCGGTGGCCGGCAGGGAGCAACGCCGGCGTCTGGTATTCCACCACCCCGGCGGCCGCGAGGGCCTCCGCCATGCTGGCGAACACCGGCATCGCCGCGCAGGCATGCTCGGCCATCAGCCCGATGAGGCGGCGCAGCGCCGGCTGGGCCTCGGCGATGGCCAGGTGGCCGCCCTTGGCCTGCAGGGCGCCGTGGGTGGACGCGAACTGCTCCAGGCCGTTCAGGTCGCAGAACCAGAGGTCTCCCGCCGCCACGAGCACGTATTTCACCGGCGACCTCGGCAGCGGATCCAGGAAGGCGGCCAGCACCGGCCTGGTCGTCGAGTCCAGCTCTCCGGTCAGGGCGACCACCAGGGTGGCGTCGTCGACCGGGACAAGGCGCACCGACAGCTGCATCATCGCAAGCCCCCTCCCCATCCGCCGCCGCGCGATCGGGATCGCCGCGCCGGCGGATTTCCGGCTCGCCGCCCATCCTCCTACCCGGCGGCGGAAAGAGCCAGGTAATTCGGTATCAAAGGGCCACGCGGGCGGCGAGAGGGTTGGGCAGGCTCGTCCAGCTGTCGCCCGGCGGGGCGCCCTCCAGCCGCGAGAGCAGGTGGGCCTTGACCGCGACCCGCTCCCCGAACAGGGCGTCGCGGTCGGCGCGTACGTCCGGGGTGCCGGGCAGCGCCTCGAACGCCCGCCGGGCCGCGGCGGCCACGACGTCCCAGAGCCGGGCCTCCACCGCCCGGTCCCCCTGCCCGAACAGGGAGACCAGGCTGCCGAACGTGGTGCCGACCAGCGACCCGAACAGCTTGGCGTGCAGGACCGCGGGGTCGTCGGTGAGGAGCCGGGCGCTGACCGGCGGGACCTCGATCCCGTTGCGGGCCAGCCTGGCGGGGCTGATCCTGACGTCGGCCAGATCGCGATAGATCAGCCGGTACGGCAGGCCGTCCCCGCCGACCGCCACCACGAGGTTCTGGCCGTGCGCCTCCAGCGCCACCCCGAGCGACAGCAGGCTCAACGCGTTCGTCAGGGCCAGGCGGGCGAACGCGGCCAGCCACGCCCCAGGGGTGCGCGCCGTCGCCCGGGTGACCGCGGCGACGGGCAGCACGGTGCCGGCCTCGTGCGTGGGCTCGCGGAGCATGGCCGACAGGTCGGCGCTGTGCTCGCCGTGCACCGAGCCCGCCGCCCCGGCCAGGTAACGGGCGATGCGCAGCCCGCCGCCGCACCGCGCGGACAGCGTGGTGAGCAGGTGCGACAGGGGAACGCAGTCGCGTACCGAGCCGGGGGAGATGTCCCTGACGCCCGAGGTCATGCGCGTGGTGAAGGCCGTCTTGAGATGCGGGCCGCCGTCGAGCGGGGCGAGGGTCCGTACGGACATGAGCGGCCGGGTCCTGATGACCCCCGCGGCGTACGGCCGCAGGCCCAGGGCGGGCAGGACGTGCCTGGTCTGCCAGGGGTGCACGGGCAGCAGGAGCCGGTCGCCGTCCATGAGGGAGGCCGGCCACGGACCCGTGACCAGGCAGTCCCGTACGGGCAGCGCCAGCAGGTCGAGGGCGACCGTGGGGCGGTGCTCCGGCATGTACGCGAGCTGCTCGGCCACGGAGACGCCCGGGCGGTTGCGGCAGCCCGGGTGATAGGGATGGCCGTCCACGACGCTCTGCTCGTAGTCCTCGAGCGTGGCGGCGGGCCGGGCGGAGGCGTCCGCGCGGGAGAGGGCCAGCGAGGCGACGCTGTTGTCCAGGTCCTCGACCAGCCGGTCCGTGCCGGGCAGGCCGAGGGCGGCCAGCAGCTCGGCCGGGTGCGTGTGGGGGCGGCCGTCCAGCCAGAGCGCGGGCTCGACCCCGAGGTCGTACGGCCGCCGCGAACGCCCCGTGAGGCTGCGCCCGTCGGCCAGCAGCACGCACGCGGGACCGGACGCCGTCAGCCCGGGCAGCGGCTCGTACAGCAGCCCCCGCCACAGGCGGCCCAGGACGGCGGCGCGCGCGCCGGGGAGCGCCCCGGCGTACGCGGCGGAGAGGCCGGGACGCACGAGGGCCAGCTCCGCGGCGAAGTCCGCCTCCAACGGCCTCATATTTCCCACCTTTCCCAGAAAGATGCCCCGTAGCTACTCTGTGGCCACCAATCGGGACAAAGGGTAGGAGTAGGGTCGACATGGCATCTACTGACGTCCTTCCTCCACCCTCCGGGCCGGGGTGGGAGGCAGCTGCGGAGGCCGAGGTCCTCGCGGTGACGGCGCTGCTCAACTGCCTGATCCGGGAGGTGGCCCGGCCCGACGGCCCCGGCACGTACCTGCTGCCCGCGACCGGCCACGTGCTGCGCGTCGGTGGCACGCGTTTCCCCACCGCCCCCGCCCTGCGCACCCCTGACGGCTGGTGCCCGCTGCCGCTGGCGGATCTGGTCGCCTTGACGGCCGCGGAGCTGCGGGCGAGCACCGGGGTCGGCAATGACGCGCTGCCCGCCGAGATCCTCCAGAGCCGGGACGTCACGGCCGCGCTGCTGGCGGCCAGGCGGACCGCCGTGCTGCCCGCGGACCCGTACCTGCGCTCCGAGCAGGCTCTCGTGGCGGGCCACCGCTACCATCCCGCGCCCAAGGCGCGCGGCGGGTCGGGCCCCGAGGCGTGGCTGCCCTACTCGCCCGAGGCGCGCACGAGCTTCCCCTTGACGCTGCTCGGGGTGCCCGTCGCGGACCTGGTGGAGGAGGGGGACGGGGGCGCGCTGGACCGGCTCGGCGGCCCGGCCGGCGACGGCCTGGTCCTGCTGCCCGCCCACCCCTGGCAGGTGGAGCTGCTCGGCGGCCTGCGGGACGGCCGGCTGCGGCACCTGGGGGTCACGGCGGCCGCGGCGGTGCCCACCGCGTCCATCCGCACGGTGTACCTGCCGGAGGCGGACCTGTTCTGCAAGTTCAGCCTGGACGTGCGGATCACGAACGACGTGCGCCGCCTGTGGCTGCACGACCTGCGCCACCTCGAGACGGTGGTGGCCCTGGTGGACGCGGCCTTCGACGACTTTCCCGAGCACCTCCCGCGCCCGGCCGTGCTGCGCGACCGCGGCTACCGCAGCGCGGAGCTGGGCGGGGACGGGGGCGAGGCGCTGGCGGTGATCGTCCGCGACGGGCTGCGCGAGCACGTGCGGCCCGGGCTGACCGCGCTGCAGGCAGCCGGGGTCAGCGAGGGCTTCCCCGGCAACCCGCTCGACGGGCTGGACGAGGACGGGGCGCTCGTGTGGTGGGAGCGGTACCTGGAGCACGTGGTGCCGCCGGTCCTGCACGCGTACCTGCGCCATGGGGTCGTGCTCGAATGCCACCTGCAGAACGTGCTGGTCGCGGTGGACGAGCGGGGACTGCCCGCGCAGGCGCTGTTCCGCGACCACGAGGGCGTCAAGCTCGTCGCCGAGCGGCACCCGCGGCTCGGCTCGCCGGTACTGGGCGGCGTGCGGGCGTGGGAGCGGCTGGTCTACTGCCTGCTGACCAACAACCTGTGCGAGATCGCCGGTGCGGTGACGGCCCGCCATCCCCGGCTGGGCGACGAGCTGTGGGCGCGGGCCAGAGCCGTGTTCGCCGCCGCCGCCAAGGAGTACGGCGATCCGCCGGAGCTGCGGGACCTGCTCGCCGCCGCCCACATCCCCGCCAAGGCCAACCTCCTGCTGCGCTGGCTGGACGCCGACGGCGCCGCCATGCGGTGGGTGCCCGTCCCCAATCCGTTGAGACTCTTTACGCCATAAGCTATCCTCGCCGTGACGATTCTTTACGGTGTACTGAGTTAGGAGGCGCACGATGGGCCGAGCGAGGATGCACGACGGGAGCACCATCGAGGTGGAGGTGCACGGGTCCGGCCCGGCCGTGCTGCTGCCGGTCGATCCACAGCCTGTGGAAGGCGCGCAGGCCGACGAGCTGCGCAAGTGGGGCACCGATCCGGCGCTCGGGCGGTCGCTGATCGACGGGCTCAGCGACGCCTTCCAGGTCGTGGCCTTCGACTACACGGGTCACTGCCTGAACACCCCCAAACCGGACACGCTCACGCCCGAGAACGTGGCCGCCGACCTGCTGGCCGTGGCCGACGCGGTGGGGGCCGAGCGGTTCGCGTACTACGGGTACTCGTGGCTGGGGCTGAGCGGGCTGCAGCTCGCGATCCGGACCGACCGGCTCGCCGCGCTGGTCATGGGCGGGTATCCACCGTACGGCGGGCCGTACGCGGAGATGTTGCGGGTCACCGAGGCCGCGTACGCCGAGGCCGTCAACCCCACTCCCGCGCCCGTTGGGAAGAGCTCCGACGACGCCTACGACTGGTCCTCCGCCGCGGTCAGCACGACCGAGGAGCAGGCCAGGCAGTTCGTCACGCTGTACGAGGCCCTCCGGGGCTTCGACGACCGGGCGGTCCGGCTGTCCTGCCCGCGGCTGTGCTTCGCCGGGTCCGCCGACGCGATCAGCTACGACGAGCGGTGGGGCGGTGTGGTCGTCGACATCGGGGGACCGCTGGTGCGGCACCGGGCGGAGCTCGAAGCGCTCGGCTGGGACGTCGAGGTGCTGGACGGGCTCGACCACATGGGAGCCATGCAGGCGGCCACTGTGCTGCCGATCCTGCGTCCGTGGCTGACCAGGGCGCTGCGGGAGTAGGCGCCCTCAGCGGTCGTCCTCGTGCGGCCAGGGCGAGGCGGCCACCACGGCGCCGTACAGGACGTGGTCGGCCAGCAGCGCGAGCCGCTCGGCGGTGCCGTGCCGGCGGTGCAGGCCGAGCGCGGGCGCGATCGCCATCTCGAAGGCGGCCCAGACCAGCACCCCGTAGGCCGGGCCCGCCCACGGCTGCCTGCGCGCCGCGCGCGGCAGCAGGGCGAAGACCGCGCCGCCGCCCGCGCCGTACAACCAGTGCACCATCTCCACCACGGCCGGCCGCCGGTCGACCGGGATGCGGTGGAAGGCCGTGGGCGCGGTCCGCTCGATGACGGACTCCGGTGGCGTCGTCGGGACCAGCCCGAGCGCGGTGGTGAGCTGCCGCAGGCCCGACATCGCCATGGACGCGATCGCGCCACGGGCGGCGGCACGCGCGACCGGCTTGCGCTCCCGTCGCTCCCGTACGTCTTCGTCCAGGTCAGGAGGGGTCCGCAGGGTCTGTGTCATGGTGTGGCGCCTACCGAACGGCACCCCGGTTAAACCCTCACGGGAGCGAGCGCATGCGGCCGATGATGGCGGTGGTCGAGCGGTCCGGCAGGTAGCCGAGCACCCGTACCTCGCCGCCCAGCGACCGGACCAGCGGGGCCTCGGCGAGCATCTCGGCGGTGTAGTCGCCGCCCTTCACGTAGAGCTCCGGCCGGATCATCCTGAGCAGCCGCTCCGGGGTGTCCTCGTCGAACTCGGTCACGTAGTCCACGTCGTTCAGCGCGGCCAGCACGGACATCCGGTCCTCGCACGGGTTGACCGGCCGGCCCGGCCCCTTCAGCCGGGCCACGCTGGCGTCGCTGTTGACCGCCACCACCAGCACGTCACCGAGCTGGCCGGCCTGCTCCAGGTAGGTCACGTGGCCCCGGTGCAGCACGTCGAAGCAGCCGTTGGTGAACACCACCCGCTCGCCCCTTCGCCGGTGCTCGTCCAGGAGCTGGGCCAGGCGCTCGGGCGTCTGCACCGTGCCCTCGTGGCGGCGCAGGGCGCGCAGCAGGTCGTAGCGGGTGCAGATGGCGGTGCCCTGGCGGCGTACGACGACGCCGGCCGCCGCCTGGCCCGCCTCCGCCGCCTCCTCCGGCGACGCGCCGCCGGCCAGCCAGAGCGCGAACGCGGCGGCGTAGGTGTCGCCCGCGCCCGTCGCCATGTGCTGGGGCGCGGGCGAGGCGTAGGTCCGGTAAGGCGGGTGGCCGCTCCTGTGCAGGAGCGTGCCCTCCCCGTCCAGCGTGGTCACCACGATCCCGGCGCCCGTCAGCTCCAGCAGCCGGTCCGAGCGGGCCATCAGGTACGCCGGCCGGTCGCCGGTCCCGTTGCCGGTCCCGTCGCCCAGCAGGCGCACCACCTCGGCGTAGTTCGGCAGGACCGCGGCCGGCCCGCACTCCCGCCACGGCGCCACCGCGTGCGCGTCCACCACCAGCAGCGGCAGCCCGGCCAGCGCCCGCCGCACGGCGGAGGTGAACACCCCGCCGCCGTAGTCGCACGCCACCACCACGTCGGCGTCCGCCACGGCCGCGGCCAGCCGGCCGAGCAGCTCCCGCTCGGCCTCCTCCGGGATGACGTCGAGGTCCTCCTCGTCGTAGCGCGCGGTGAGCTGGCCGCTGGTGACCAGCCGCCGCTTGTGCGCCGTCCGCCGCCCGGGCACGGTCACCAGGTCGGTGCCGACGCCGAGCAGGCGCAGCGACTGCACCAGCTTGTCCCCGCAGTCGTCGTCCCCCACGATGCCGACGAGGTGCACCCGCGCGCCGAGCGCCACCAGGTTGGCCGCGGTGTTGGCGGCCCCGCCCGGGGCGTCCTCGGTCGCCTCCAGGCTCATCACGGGCACCGGCGCCTCCTGGGCCAGACGCTTGGCCGAGCCGTGCAGCCACGAGTCGAGCATGACGTCGCCGACGACCGCGGCGCGGATCACCCTGTCTGTGCCCATGGAAGGCGAGTACCTGCGAAAGACCTGCTCAAACCCGGTATGGCGGAAGTTACGGACAGGAGATCCCTGGGTAGCCAGGCCGCTATGCGCGGCCCTTCAGATCTCGATGTGCTCGTGCCGGCCAGGGACGGTCCCGCCCTGGAGGCGCTGGTCGGCGGCGTACGCCGGATCGCGGTGCTGCGGGCCAACGCGCTCGGCGACTACCTCATGGCCGTGCCGGCGCTGGAGGCGCTCAAGCGGGCCTACCCCGGCGCGCACCTGACGCTGCTGGGCACCGCGTGGCACGCCGAGTTCCTCACGGGACGGCCCGGGCCCGTGGACGACGTGGTGGCGCTGCCGCCGATCACCGGTGTCTCCACGCCGGAAGCCGGGCATGTGGTGCCCGACGGGTTGTGCGAGGAACTGCGGGGGCGCGGGTTCGACCTGGCCGTGCAGATCCACGGGGGCGGGCGGTTCTCCAACCCGTTCATGCGCCGGCTGGGCGCCAGGGTGACCGCCGGGATGCGCGCCCCGGGGGCGGAGAGCCTGGACCGCTGGGTGCCGTACACCGACTATCACCACGAGACCCTCCGCTTCCTGCAGGTCGCCGCGCTGGTCGGCGCGGTGGGCGGCGGGCTGGAGGCGCGGGTGGCGGTCACCGGCGAGGACCGCGCCGAGCTGGCCCGCGCGCTCGGGGAGCCGCCGCGCGGGCTGGTGGCCGTGCACCCGGGCGCGACCGATCCCCGGCGGCGCTGGCCGGTGGAGCGCTTCGCCGAGGTGGCCGACCGGACCGGCCGTCCCGTGGCCGTGACCGGTACGCGCGAGGAGGAGCACCTGGTGACGGGCGTGGTCGCGGCGATGCGCCGGCCGGCGATCCCCGTCGTCGGCACGCTCGGCATCGGCGCCCTGGCCGCCCTGTACGAGCGCTGCGACCTGCTGATCGCCAACGACACCGGCCCGCGCCACCTGGCCGCGGCCGTCGGAACCCCCACGGTCGCCGTCTACTGGTGCGGCAACCTGATCAACGCCGGCCCGCTCAGCAGGACCGCGCACCGGCCGCTGATCTCCTGGACCACGGCCTGCCCGCGCTGCGGCGCCGGCGGCGTGGCCCCGGGCGCCGAGCGCTGCCCGCACGACGTGTCATGGGTACGCGACGTCTCGGTGGACATGGTGATGGAGCAGGCCGAAGACCTGCTCACCGGACCTAGGGGAGGATGACGATGACGGATCATGCGGTGCTCGACGAGTTGCAGCAGGCCATCGACGAGGCGTTCCGGGGGCGCGAGCGGGTCGCGATGAGGGAGGTCTACTCGCAGGTCTCGCGGCACGTGGGCCTGCCGGCCGACCTGCTGACGCACCTCAACGAGCTGCCCGAGGGGGCCTACGACAGGCAGGAGCTGACCGAGGCGATCAACGAGGTGATCACCCGGAGGGGCGAGCAGGACACCCTCGGGCTGCTGGAAGTGCCCAGGCAGGCCGGGCCGGACGACGGCGATCCTGATCTGATGCGGTAGGCGGCGCATAGCGGGAGCCGCGGGGGGCGTCTGAGAGGGTGACGTCGATCCCCCTGGAGGTGACCGTGGACGCCGCGGACGAGCAACGGTTCCGCGAGTTCGTCGCCGCGCGTTCGCCTGCCCTCATGCGGCTCGGGTTCCTGCTCACCGGTGGTGACCAGCACGCGGCCGAAGACCTGGTGCAGACCGCGCTGGCGAGGCTGGTGAGCAAGTGGCGGCGGGTGGAGGCGCCGGAGGCGTACGCCCGGCAGATCATGTACCGGCAGCAGGTCAGCTGGTGGCGGGCGAGCGTGCGGCGCGGCGAGGTGGTGCAGGCGAGCCCGCCCGAGCGCGAGGAACGCGACGCGCACCACCAGAGCGAGCTGCGCATGGTGCTGCGCGCCGCCCTGGCCAGGCTCACCGCCCGCCAGCGCGCGGTGCTGGTGCTGCGGTATTTCGAGGATCTGCCCGAGCAGGAGGTCGCCCGGATGCTGGGCTGCTCCGTCGGCACGGTCAGGAGCACCGCGCACCGGTCCCTGGCCAGGCTGCGCGAGATCGCCCCCGAGCTGGCACAGGCACTGGAGGTGGCCAGGTGACCCGACTGCTGCGCGACACGCTGGAGGAATGGGCCGGCGAGGCCAGGGTGCCGGACGACCTGGCCGACCGGGCGCTACGGAGGCGCGCCTGGAAGCCCGTGGGAGCGGCGGTGCTGGTGGCGGTCATGATCGTGGCCATCGCCGTGTTCGTCGGCGGCCGGCGGGAGCCGGAGCGCGTCGTCGTCCCGGCCACCGGCATCACGCTGCCGGCCCGGCCGTCGCCCGCCCCGACGGACGTGCGGACCGACACCGGGAACAGCCCGCCGGCCAAGCTGATCGCCGCGGGGGGCATGGCCGTGTCGGCGTACTACGTGACCCGGCGAGAGGAGATCTCGGAGACCGGGCAGCGCGTCCGGCGGATCTGGTCCCTGTACGACCCGCGCACCGGCGGCTACGAGAAGACCCCGTACGCCTGGGTGGACGTCGCCCCAGGGCTCCAGGTCGCGGCCGTGCTCGAAGGCGACCTGATCAGCAGGCGGCTGGGCGTGCTCGATCTGAACACCCGCCGCATGCTCACCTGGATCGACCTGGAGCACCCCGTGGGGTCCGTGGCGTGGTCCCCCGACGGCACCAGGATCCTGGCCACCGCCTACTCCAGCTACCCCGACATCCTCGAAGGCAAGGGCGACCAGGCGGCGCCACCGCGGGGCGGGAGCCCGCGCACCGGCTACTACATCGTCGACGTGCGGGCGGGCACGGCCGAGTATCACGCGCTGCCGCCCATGGGTGACAGCCTCCCCGGCGAGGCCCCGGGCCGGCCCTTCAACATGAACAGCCGCCAGGACCTGGGCTGGAGCCTGGACGGAACGATGCTCTGGATGCCCACGGCCACCCACCCGGACCGGGTCTTCCTCACCCTCGACGGCCAGGAGCGGGAGGCCCCCCAGGACCAGCGGTACGTCGGCTACTCGCGGATCTCGGCCACCTCGCCCGACGGCCGGCTGGTCCTGGGCCCGGACGGGCTGCCGACGGAGATCACCGAGGCCGCGACCGGCAGGGTCGCCGGCCGGCAGCGGGTGCTGCAACTGCACGCCTGGGCGGACAACGACAACGTCCTCGCGCTGGGCTGCGCCGGCGAGTGCGACGACGAGTTCCACAACGGCCTGGTGCTCGTCAGCGTGGACGGCTCCAGGATGACCCAGCTCGCCGCCAACCGTAAGAGCGACAAGGACGGCGCCTGGCGGTGGGTCCTCACCCCCAGATAGCCGGATGGCGGCCGGGAGACATGACCGGGCGTTGACGGGGCAGCGACCCGGTCATGAAGCGGACCGCCCTCTTCGTGGCCGGGGTGCTGCTCATCACCGCCTGTGCCGCGCAGCCCGCGGACACGCGGGTCACGCTGGAGTTCTTCCAGTTCAAGCCGGAAGCGATCGAGACCTTCGACCGGATCATCAGGGACTTCGAGGCCGCGAACCCCGGCATCCACGTCGTGCAGAACCACACGCCCACGGCCGAGAGCGCCATCAGGGCCAGGCTGGTCAAGGACGACGTCCCCGACGTGATGGCGCTGAACGGCAACGGCGTCTTCGGCGAGCTGGCCTCGGCCGGGGTGTTCTACGACTTCTCCGGCACCCCGTCCCGCGTCTCCCCGCCCATCCAGCGCATCCTCGACGACCTGGGCGTGCACCGGGCGGGGGAGCGCAACGGGATGCCGTTCGCCTCCAACGGCAACGGCGTCATCTACAACAAGGACCTGTTCGAGCGGCACGGCGTGCGGCCGCCGACCACGTGGCCGGAGGTGGTCGCCGCGGCCAGGACGTTCGAGGCCGCCGGCGTCACGCCGTTCTACGGGACGCTGGCGGACGCGTGGACGGTGCTGCCCGCCTTCAACGCGCTGGCCGCGAACGCGGCGCCGCCCGACTTCTTCGCGCGGCGCGCGGCCGGGCGGACCTCGTTCGCCGCCGCCTATCCGGCGGTGGCGGCCAAGTTACGGGAGCTGTTCGGGTTCACCCAGCCGGACCGGCACTCCCGGACGTACGAGGACGGCAACCTCGCCTTCGCCCAGGGCAAGGCGGCCATGTACCTCCAGGGCAGCTTCGCCCTCCCGGCCATCGCCACCTCCGGCCCCCGCTTCGAGATCGGCACGTTCGCCCTCCCCGCGACCGGCGACCCCGCGGCCACCTGGCTGGTCTCGGGCGTGGACGTGGCGCTCACCATGCCCCGCGAGCCGGAGCACCCGCGGGAGTCGCTGGCCTTCATCGACCACCTCCTGCGGCCGGAGGTGATGACCGCCTACGCGCGGGAGCAGCGCGCCGTGCCGCCGATCGAGAACGCCGCCTCCGGTGACCCCGCGCTGGCCGGGCTGATGCCGTATTTCAAGGAGGGACGGCTCACCGGCTACGCCGACCACCACATCCCGCTGGCGATCCCGCTGGAGCAGCTCCTGCAGCAGTTCCTGATCGACGGTGACCAGGCCCGCCTGTTACGCGACCTCGACCGCGAGTGGGACAAGGTCGCCGCCCGGAGCACCTCATGACGACCTCCCGCGCCTACTACTGGATGGTCCTGCCGGCCCTGGTCCTGTTCCTGGTCTTCCACACCGTGCCCGTCCTCCAGGGCTTCTACTACAGCCTCACCGACTCCCCGGGGTACGGCACCTACGGATTCGTCGGCCTGCGCAACTACGTGAACCTCCTCAGGGACGACCGGATCCTCGACGCCTACCTGTTCACCTTCCGGTTCGCCGTCGTGGCCACCGTGCTGACCAACGCCCTGGCCCTGGCCATCGCGCTCGGGCTCAACGCGCGCATCCGCTTCCGCACCGCGCTGCGCGGGATCTTCTTCATCCCGAACGTGCTGGCCATCCTCATCATCGGCTACATCTTCAACTACCTGTTCGCCAACTCGATCCCGGCCGTCGCCCAGGCGCTCGGCATCGAGGCGCTGAGCACGAACCTCCTGGCCGACCCCGGGCTGGCCTGGCTCGGCATCGTCGCCGTGGCCGTCTGGCAGGCCGCCGCGTTCAACATCATCATCTATCTCGCCGGGCTGCAGACGATCTCCGACGACGTGCGGGAGGCCGCCACGATCGACGGCGCGGGCTCGTGGCGGCAGTTCAGGTCGATCGTCTTCCCGCTGATCGCGCCGTTCTTCACGATCAACATGGTGCTGTCGCTGAAGAACTTCCTGCAGGTCTTCGACCACATCGTGGCCCTCACCAACGGCGGCCCCGGCACCGCGACCACGTCGGTCTCCCTGCTCATCTACAGCGGCGGCCTGGAGGGCGGCGAGTACGCGTACCAGACGGCCAACGCCGTCGTGTACTTCCTCGTCATCGTCGCCGTCTCCGCCTTCCAGCTCCGCGTCCTGCAACGCCGCGAAATGAGCGCCTGATGCGACACACCAACCCCTGGCTGACCGCCCTGATGGCGGCCTGCGCGCTGACCGTGCTCGTCCCGCTGTACTTCACCGTGGTCACCGCGCTGAAGGAGCCGGCCGAGCTCGCGGGCGCGGGCTTCGGCCTGCCAGCCGACCCCCGCTGGAGCAACTTCGCCGACGCCTGGCACCTGACGAACTACCCGAGGGCCGCCCTGAACAGCGCCCTGGTCACCGTCGGCGCCGTGGTCCTGACGCTGCTGACCAACTCGCTGGTGGCCTACGCCATCGCCCGCAACCTGCACCGCCGCCTGTTCAAGGGGCTGTACTTCTACTTCGTCTCGGCCCTGTTCGTGCCGTTCCCGATCATCATGCTGCCGGTCATCAAGCAGACCTCGCTGCTGCGCCTGGACAACCAGCTCGGCCTCATCCTGCTGTACGTCGTCTACGGCCTGGCCTTCAACATCTTCCTCTACGTGGGCTACATCAAGTCGATCCCGCGGGCCCTGGAGGAGGCGGCCCGCACGGACGGCGCGGGCACGTGGACGGTCTTCTGGAAGGTGATCTTCCCGCTGCTCGCCCCCATGAACGCCACCGTGGGCATCCTGACGTTCCTGTGGGCGTGGAACGACTTCCTGCTGCCGCTGGTGGTGCTGTCCAGCCCGAGCGCCAGGACCCTCCCGCTGGTCCAGTACGTCTTCCAGAGCCAGTTCAGCACCGACTACACCACGGCCTTCGCCTCCTACCTGATGGCTCTGGCCCCGGCGCTGCTCGTCTACCTGTTCGCCCAGCGCTGGGTGATCTCGGGCGTGCTGCGCGGGGCCGTGAAGTGACTTTATTGACCGATCGTTCTCGATACTGCTAGCGTTCACAGCCATGGCCAGGACCAAGGAGTTCGATCCGGACGCGGCGCTGCAGCAGGCGCTGGAGCTGTTCTGGGAGCGGGGCTACGAGGCGACCTCGATGGCCGACCTCGTGGAGCGCCTCGGGGTCGCACGGGCGAGCATCTACGCGACCTTCGGCGGCAAGCGCGAGCTCTACCTGAAAGCGCTGGAGCGTTATCTCCAGCAGCGCGATGTGGTCGCGCCGCTGGCCCAGCCGGGCCCGGCGCTGCCCGCCATCCGCGCCTTCCTCGACTCCTACGTGGCCGAATGCCTGGCCGACGAGCTGCGGCGGGGCTGCATGGTGGTCAACACGGCCGTGGAGTTCGCCACGCGCGACGCGGAGGTGTCCCGCAAGGTGACGGAGAGCTGGGCGGGGCTGGAGACGGCGCTGGCCGGGGCGCTGGTCAGGGCGCGCGCCCAGGGGGAGCTGCCGGCGGGCAAGGACCCGTACGCGCTGGCCCGGTTCCTGCTCGTGCTGCTGCAGGGGCTCAGGGTGCTCGGCCGGGCCGACCCGGACCCGCGCAGGTTGCGGGACGCGGTCGAACAGGCCATGACAGCTGTCGTGATTTAAGAACGATTGGTATGGAATTATGACTGGACGTTTTGCCGGCAAGGTCGCGCTCGTCACGGGCGCGAGCGGGGTCGTGGGGCGGGCGGCGGCGCTGGCGTACGCGCGGGAAGGCGCGGCGGTGCTCGTCGCGGGGCGCGACGAGCACCGCCTGGCCGAGGTCGTGAAGCTGGCCGAGGAGAACGGCGGGCGGGTGAGCGCGTTCACCGTGGACATCACCCGCTCGGCCGAGGTCGCCGCCATGGTGGAGGCGGCGGTCTCCCGGTACGGCGGACTCGACGTGGCGCTCAACGCGGCCGGGATCTTCGGCCAGGTGGCGCCGCTGGCCGACTACGACGAGGACACCTGGGACGACGTGCTCGCGATCAACCTCAAGGGCGTGTTCCTGTCGATGAAGCACGAGATCGCCCACATGCGGGCGCACGGGGGCGGCGCCGTCGTCAACGTGGCCTCCAACCTGGGCGCGCACTGGCGCCTGGCGGGGGCGAGTGCGTACGCCGCCTCGAAGGCCGCGGTGAGCCACCTGACCCGCACGGCCGCCCGCGACCACATCGCCGACGGCGTCCGCGTCAACGCCATCAGCCCCGGCCCGATCGACTCGCCCATGTCCATGCGGCCCGGCGAAACGCCGCAGGACCGGGACGACCGCATGAGGGGCGCGCTGCCGATCGGCCGCGTGGCCACCCCGGAGGAGATCGCCGCCGCGGCGCTGTGGCTGTCGTCGCCGGAGTCGAGCTTCGTCGTCGGCGCCGACCACGTGATCGACGGCGGCGCCACGGCCTGACCCCCGTCAGCGTGCCGGCCGCAGCCGCCGCAGCACCAGAACGAGGAGAGCGGGGACCGCCACCAGCCCGAGCAGCGGCCAGGGACCGAAGGACATGCTGAGCCAGGCCAGCAGACCGGTGTTCACGAAGGCCATCGGCATGATGCCGCTGACCAGCAGGAACACGGCAACGGTCCAGTAGCAGAGGAGAAAGGCCGAGACCCGGCGCACCGCCACCCCGGCGGGCCTCTCCTCGGCCGGGCCCGTGGTCCGGGTGGCGAGCAGCACCAGCAGGGCGGCACCCAGCAGGGCCACGCTCGTGCCCGTCCCGAGATGGCTCACCACTTCCGCGAACCACCTGCCGCTGAACACCCGCACCTCGGCACAGGCCTCAGCGTCGTAGTACGGCAGGCTGAGCGGCAGGAGCACGGCGAGCGACGCGAGGAGCACCGCCGACCGCCGCCCCGTCGTCCCCGACCGCCGCCAGGCCAGCGCCGTCAGCACCACCAACACGGGGACGGCCCCGATCAGCGACAGCCACACCACCGCGAACGCATCCGCGCGCAGCGGCAGGACGAGCGGCTCCATGATCCGGTCCCACACACTGAGCGGCTGGAGGACCGACGCCGGGCAGTAGGAGAACCACCCGTATCCCGGCCCGTCCCGCCACGCCGCCCACGTCGGGAAGGCAGCGGCACCAAGGGCACCCGACCAGGCAACCAGGGCTGATCGCGACAAGCCGTCCTCCTCTGTGTCCGCGAAACCCTACTGCGGCGGACGTCATGAAGGGAGGTTGAGCGGGGTGGTCACGACGAGGTGCCATTCGCCCCCGTACGGGCTGCCGTCCATCCAGGCGATCACCGGACGCCCCTCCCTGTTCAGCGCCATGGTCAGGCCGTGGCCCGCGTAATGGCGCATCTTCGCCACCGGGGTGTGCGTGCAGCGCGTGCCCGTGCAGGCGGCGACGACGAGCCGCTCGCGGTCGAGGTCCTGGTAGGCCACCAGGGCCCGTCCGTCCCGGTCCAGCACCATGGCCGGCGCCGCGTGATCCAGGCCGGGCGCGGACAGCACGACGGTGTCGGCCTGCGAGCACTCCGGGTTGCGGCAGTCGAGCAGCCTGATCGAACCGTCGGCCGAGTCCCGGTAGGCGATCAGCGGCCGGGTGTCCTCCCGGAGGAGCATGGTCGCGCCTGACTGGTTGTCGTGGTCGTCGCGGCGCCAGGGCCGGCCGCCGTGGACGGGCCGCTCCACGCGGGGCCGCGCGCAGTCGGAGTCCGCGCAGGTGATCACGGTGACCGAGCCGGTTTCGCCGTCGAAGCGGACGACGGAGGGGCGGTCGAGCGGGCCGGCGGCGACGGCGAGGCCGCGGTCCTGGTAGACCGAGGTGCGGGAGGGGAGCCTGGCGACCTCCTTCGTGCGCGGGCTGGTGCAGGCCGGGTCCTCGCAGGTGGTGATGGAGAGCACCTCCCGGTCCTCCTCGCCCTCCCGCCACGGCAGCCCGCGCACGTGGGCGACCACCAGGCCGCCGTAGCGCCCCGGCGCCAGCGCCACGAGCCGGTCGTCCGTGGCGTGCGTCGCCTCCGCGAGGGGCTTGCCGCCGGGGGCCGGGACGCAGCCGGCCGCGTCGCAGATCAGCAGCCTGAGCTGGGCGCGCCAGTCGTCGTCCGCGAGCTTGTTCCCCTGCTGCGCCCACGTCGCCACGACGAGCCTGCCGCCGACCAGCCGGGCGACGGCCGCCCGTGGGTCGCCGTCGACGCCGGCCGGCTCGGCCCAGGCGTACCGGGTACGGTCACAGGTGCTGTCGGCGCACGTGAGCAGTTTGGCCTCGGCGGATGAGTCCATGACCATGACCATGCGCGCGCCCTCGCCCGCGTGCACGGCCTGCAGGTCCCATCCGCCGAGAGTCGGTCGCGGCCGGCCGTCCGCCTGGATCTCCGGGCCCCGGTCGCGGCTCCAGGTGGCGGTGACGACCGTTTCGGTGGTCTCCAGCCAGCCGAGCGGGTTGACCAGCATCGCGCCGCCGTAGAGCAGGCCGGGCACCAGCAGCGCCCCCAGCACCGAGGCCGGCCTGGCCGGGCCCGGCCCGCTCCCGGGCAGGCCCTCGACGACCTGCCCGTACTCGGCGGTCGTGCCCCGGAGCGCCAGGCGGTGCAGGAACAGGCGGGTGATCACCGTCGCCTGGAACGCGGGGACGACCAGCCCCAGGACGGAGCCCGTCAGGCCCTGCGCGAGATGGTTCCCGGACGCCGCCCACTGCGCGCCCTGCTGGACCAGGGCGGGGAGGACCAGCACGCCGAAGGCCAGCGTGACCGCGCTCGACCAGAAACCGCCCGTCCCGTGCCCGCGCACGCACGCCAGCACGTACGCACGCTTGAGCGCGCGTCCCGCGGACCGGCCTTCCAGGGCCACGATCGGCACCGCCAGCAGGCACGGGATCGCGAGCAGCGTCAGGGGCGCCATCACGGCGAACGACCCCAGCAGTTCCCCGTCCCACAGCATCGTGGCGGCCCCGGCCGCCACGATCGCCGCGAACACCACGACGCCCAGCAGCGTGAGCCCCGCAATCGCGGGCAGGCGCCGGACCGCTGCCCGCAGCGCCGCGGACGTGCTGACGGGCCTGCCGGTCAGCAGCCCGGCGGCGAGCACGACGGTGGCGGGCATGACGACGGTCTGCGCGGCCAGCGAGACGAGCAACGTGCCCGCCGCCCACACCGCCAGCGGCCGGCCCGGCGCGCCGATCAGCTCGAACGCGCCGTTGACCAGCGCCGCCGACCCGTCCACGACGAGCGCCAGCCCCAGCAGGGACAGCAGGCCGACCGGCACGAACACCAGCAGGGCGGGGGCCACGAGCCGGATCAGGTGCCGCGCCGCGGTCGCGTAGGCCGGCCGGAGCACCCCGGACCGCTGTCCGGCGGCCATGGCGTCGTCGTGGCGGGTGTCCGCCTG
Source organism: Nonomuraea sp. NPDC049709 (assembly GCF_040674815.1). Classification (NCBI taxonomy): domain Bacteria; kingdom Bacillati; phylum Actinomycetota; class Actinomycetes; order Streptosporangiales; family Streptosporangiaceae; genus Nonomuraea; species Nonomuraea sp. NPDC049709. The sequence goes on along the minus strand of NZ_JBFANM010000006.1, from coordinate 129,196 downwards.
TAACACCGCCTCGGACATGGAGGCCTCCAGCGCAGTGGGAATCGCCTTGTGGCCAGAGCGTAGGTTCCGTGGGCCGCGTGGAAGGGGGACGCGTCCCGGTCGGCATCGGATCGAACCCGCCGCGGGACGCCGCACGTACACCTACGGCGCAGCGGACGGCCCGCGTCCGGGAGGGGGGTCGGGCGCGGGCCGTCGTGGGGGATGGGCTACCTGCTGATGCGCACCGCGTCGGCGATGACGTAGCCGGTGCCCGAGGTCCACCGGCTCACGCCGACCACGTTGTACGTGCCCGCGTTGAGGGTGAACGTGCCGATGCTGCGCCAGGCTCCACCGCCGGAGCGCTGGTCGACGTAGACGGTCTGGTTCCCGCTCGACGTCGCCACGATGTACGGCGCCGAGCTGTTGTACCCGGGATCGGCCGGATACCAGACCTCGACCTGGTACGTCCCCGCGCTGGGGATCGTGGCCGAGAACCAGGCCGGGTCACTGGCCGCGACCGGGTCGGCGAAGCGGTAGTCGGCACCGTGGCGCTGGCTGGAGTAGGTGGAGGTGCCCCAGTTGGCGCTGGCGGTGAACTGGCCGGCCGTGGCGTTGTCGACCGTGGTGCTCCACGTCGGGGTGCCGCCACCGGTCACGTAGTTCATGTACGTGGTCCAGTTCCAGTGCGGGCCCGGGTCGGTGTGGGTCGCGCCGGGGACCTCATTGTGGCCGATGATGCCGGTCCGGGTCTTGGGGATGCCGTACTTGTCGCACAGGGCGCGCGTCAGGGCGGCCGAGGCCCGGTACATCGCGTCGGTGAACCACGAGGCGTCGCTGACGAAGCCCTCGTGCTCGATGCCGATGGACCGGTTGTTGTAGGTCGAGTTCCCGGCGTGCCAGGCGACGTCCTTGTCGCGCACCATCTGGGTGATGGCGCCGTTGGAGGACTTGACCACGTAGTGCGAGGAGACCTGGGCGCTGGGGTTCTGGAACCAGGAGATCGTCCCGGCGTACGAGCCCTGGGTGACGTGGATGACCACCCGGTCGATGTTGTAGCTGGTCTCCCGGCTGGAGACGCGGTAGTTGCTGGTGCTGGCCGGGACCCAGGCGGCCGGGGGGTAGTCGGGGCTGGCGACCGCCGCCTGCGCGCTCAGGTCGCGCGCCTTGGCGAGGGCGCCGCGGTCGGCGGTGACCTCCTGCGGCTTGACCTGCACGCCGCGCAGGTCGATGCCGAGGCCGAGCTGCTCGTAGACCGCGTCGGCGTACAGGCGGGCCAGCTCGGGGGAGGCGGCGTTGCCGTACTTGGCCACGGCCTGGTACCAGCGGCCGAGGTCCTTCCTGGCGGTCTCGTCGAGGCCCAGCCCGTCGGCGTGGGCGCGCAGCACGGCCGCGCCGCCGAGGACGTTGGCCTCGTCGTCGGCCTTGAGCCGGTCGGCGGGGAGCCCGGTGAGCTCGGCGGCCTTCTCCAGTGAGCGGTTGGTGGGGTTGCTGACCAGGTGCATCACGCCGTAGCCGCCGCTGGCGCTGGGCTCGCCGCCGTGCCCGTCGAGGTGGGTCTCGGCGTAGGCGAGCGCGACGAGCAGGTCGCGGGGTACGTCGTGCGCGGCGGCCGCCTTGGCGAAGGCCGCGGGCAGCGGGGGCTCCTTGGCCTGGGACCATGCGGGCTGGCCTGCGGCGATGAGGAGGATGGCGAGGATCGAGGTGGCGAGGGCTGCTAATCGCGTGCGGGCGAGAGTCATGGGATGCTCCTCGTTCACAGGTGACGGGTGCAACCTATGGCAGCTTCTGACTAATGTCGATAATTGACATTACTGCGGAGTTAGGTGAAACTTTTCGCCCCGCGGTCGGGGTCCCGGAGATTAGGTCCCCGTGAACTTCTGAAAACTATTGCGCTTCCGTGCGAATGCACTGAAACTTCCCTTCGTGACCGCGCTCCTGCGTACCGTCCTGGCGGCGCTCACCGCCGCACTCGTCAGTATCGTGGCCCCTACCTCCGCCGTCGCAGCCGCTTGCACGACAGATCCCGCCATGCCGAAGCGGCAGCTCAGAGCCATGTGGATCTCCTCGGTCGCCAACATCGACTGGCCCAGCCGCACCGGCCTGAGCGTGTCGGCGCAGCAGGCCGAGTTCCGGGCCTGGCTCGACCTGGCCGTGGCCAAGCGCATGAACGCCGTGGTCGTGCAGGTCCGGCCGACCGCCGACGCGTTCTGGCCCTCGCCGTACGAGCCGTGGTCGCAGTGGCTGACCGGCACCCAGGGCGGCAACCCCGGGTACGACCCGCTGGCCTTCATGGTCAACGAGGCCCACGCCCGGAACCTGGAGTTCCACGCCTGGTTCAACCCGTACCGGATCGCCAACCACGACGACCCGTCCAGGCTCGTGGCCACGCACCCCGCGCGGCAGCACCCCGACTGGCGTTTCGCCTACGGCGGCAAGCTCTACTACAACCCGGGCATCCCGGAGGTCCGCGACTTCATCGAGGACGCGATCATGGACGCCGTCTCCCGGTACGACGTGGACGGCGTGCACCTCGACGACTACTTCTACCCCTATCCGGTCAGCGGCCAGGCCATCCCCGACTCGGCCACCTACGCCAGGTACGGCGGCTCGTTCGGCAACGTCGCCGACTGGCGCCGCGAGAACGTCAACCTCCTGGTACGCGAGCTCGACCAGCGCATCCACGCCGCCAAGCCGCACGTGTCCTTCGGCATCAGCCCGTTCGGCATCTGGCGCAACGCCGGCACCGACCCGCTCGGCTCGCCCACCTCGGGGCTCCAGTCGTACGACGCGATCTACGCCGACACCAGGCAGTGGGTGAAGCAGGGCTGGGTGGACTACCTCGCCCCGCAGATCTACTGGCACATCGGCTTCTCCACGGCCGCCTACGAGGTGCTCACCGCCTGGTGGGCCGGCGTGGTCCGGGGCACCGGCGTGCAGCTCGTCATCGGCCAGGCCGCCTACCGCGCGGGCGCCTCGGGGCAGGACGCCGCCTGGCAGGACCCGGCGGAGCTGAGCGACCACCTCTTCGACAACCGGCGACATCCCGAGGTGGCCGGCGACATCTACTTCAGCGCCAAGGACGTCAAGGCGGACCGGATCGGCGCCTTCACCAGGGTCGTCAACGCCCACTACACCAGGCCTGCGCTGCTGCCCGCCCGGGGCTCCGCCGCCGCCCCCGCCGCGCCCTCGATCACCTCGGCGACGCGGGTCTCGAACGGCGTGCAGCTCGCCTGGACGGGCTCGGCCACGGCGTACGCGGTCTACCGGGTGGACGGCGCGCCGCCGGCGGCCGACCCGTGCTTCTTCGCCGACGCCCGCAACCTGGTCGCCACGACCAGGCAGAAGGCGTTCACCGACACGACCGCCGGCGGGCCGGCGTACACCTACTACGTGACCGCGCTCAACCGGACCCACCAGGAGAGCGCCCCGAGCGCGGGCAAGGCCGTGGGCTCCGGCGGGGGCGGCACGTTCAGCGTGGTGATCGACAACGCCGACGCCGGGTTCGCCGCGGGCTCGGCCTGGGGCACCTCCACGTACTCGGCGCAGCTCCACGGCGCGGACTACCGCTTCGCCCCGCCGGTCGCGGCCAGCGATCCGGCCTGGTTCAGGGCGGCCGTCCCGAGCGCCGGGAGCTACCGGGTGGAGGTGTGGCATCCGGCCGACGCCGGGTACAACAGCGCGACGCCGTACATCGTGGCGGCCTCCGGCGGGAACCAGACGGTCACCGTGGACCAGCGCACCGGGGGCGGGACGTGGCGGAGCATCGGCACCTTCCCGCTCGCCGCCGGGACCTACAACGTGGTCGGGGTGAGCCGCTGGACCTCCACCACCGGATACGTCATCGCCGACGCCGTCCGGATCACCAAGCTCTGATCGGCCACCCGGGGAAGGGTGGGCACGTACGGCGGGTGATCGTACGATGAACCGGTGGACGGTGCCCGCCCGCGACCTGTCGACGCGATCGCGGTCCTGGTCGCGGCAGGCTTGACGCCTGCGACCGGCTATACGGGTCCGGGCCTGGTGATCCTGCTGGCGGGGGCGCTGCCGGTGCTCTGGATGCGCTGCGCGCCCATCGTCGTCGCCTGGGTCGGCGCGGGCACCGCGATCGTGCTGCCGGTGTTGTCGGCGCTCGTCCCGTCCGCCGTTCCGCTTCCCTCCGCCGGCGCCCCGATCTGGCCGCCCGTGTGCGCGTTCGCGGCCTACGGTGTGATGGCGTTCGCGTCCGGGCGGCATCGCCCGCTCTCGCGGTGGGTGCCGGTGATCGTGCTCGCCGCCGCCGTCCTGTCCCTGCCCGACCGGCTCCCGCTGGTGGCCCGCACCGAGGCGGTCATCGCGCTCGCCGTGGTGTACGGCCTCTACACCGCCACCAGGGAACGCCTGCGCGCCGAGCTGGTGGAGCGCTCCGAGCGGGTGGAGCGCGAGCGGCTGGCGGGCGAGCTGCACGACGTCGTCACCCACCGGGTCAGCAAGATGGTGCTCCAGGCGGGCGTGCTGGCCCTGACCGCCGCTGACGACCGTGCCAGGGCGGCGGCCGAGGACATCCGGGCGACCGGCTCCGAGACGCTGGACGAGCTGCGCCACATGGTGGCGCTGTTACGGCGCGGCACCGGCGAGGGGTTCGACCTGGGGCTGCCCATGCCCGACCTGCGGCCGCTGGTGATCGACTCGGCCCGGGCCGGAGTGCCGGCGGAGCTGGCGGTGGACGGCGCGCCGGTGCCCGTCTCGGGGGTGGTGGGGCGGACCGCGTACCTGGTGGTCGAGGCGGCCCTCGCGAACGTGCGCAAGCACGCGCCGGGCGCGGAGGTGCGCGTCACGGTCCGCTACACGCGCGGCTCCGTGCGGATCGCCGTCCGCAACACCGCTCCCCGGCCCGACTCCTGGGTCACCGCCGACGACCCGGGGGTGAACCTGCTCGACCTGCAGCGCCGGGTGGCGGTGGCCGGCGGCACGCTGGAGAGCGGCGTCCAGGAGGACGGCGGGTTCCGCGTCGAGGCGATCTTCCCCACGTCACCGCCATGACCGCGCTGCGATAACCTCGTCGGGTCCAATTCTGGGGGTGAGTCACGCGGTGCCGGAGCCACTCGACGACGCGGAGCTCGAGCGCCACATGGACGAGACGCTCGCGCGCGTGGAGTCGTTACGGGCCGGGGAGACGCCTCCGGAGCGCCTGCCGGACGCGCCGGAGGCCCGTGGCGAGACCGAGGACGGGCGGGTGCGCGTGATCGTCCGCGCCGGCGCCCTCCAGCTCGTCAGCCTCGATCCCCGCCTCCTGCGGCTGCCTCCTGACAGGCTGGCCGAGCTGGTGCGGGAGGCCGCCAACGCGGCGATCGCCGAGCTGCTCGGCCGCCCCACCGCCGACGTGCCCGATCTTGCCGAGCTGGCCAGGACGCTGCACCAGGTCCGCGACGAGGCCCTCTACCAGATGGACGTCATCTCCCGGTCGATCGCCTCGGCGATGGCCAGGATCCGCGAGCGGACCTCCGTGGCCGGCGACCCCCGTCCGCGTGGCCTCGAGGACCTCCTCGACCTGACGCGGCGCAACCTCGACGACGCGCTGGCCGGGGTGGACGGCCTGGCGGAGCCCGTGCGCGGAAGGGGCGAGGCCGCCAGGGGGTGGGTGCGCGTGGAGGTGACCGACGGGCGGGTGGAGTCGGTGCGGATCCACCCGAAGGCGATGGCGGAGGGCTCGTACGAGCTGGGCGACCACCTGCGCGCGGCCGTGAACGCGGCCTTCGAGGACCTGCCCCGGCGCCGCCAGGGCACCGGGGCGGTGGACCTGGCGGACGTGGCCCGCCGCGCGCGCGAGACGCAGCTCGCCGGCGTCGCGCAGATGCACGCCGCCACCCGCGCGCTGCGCGACATCATGACCAGCATCCAGGGACCGGAGTGAGGTGTTCGGTGGACCCCGAAGGAATCTTGTACCGGCCGGCGGACACCCACCGGGCGGCCACGGGCGTGGGGGCGTCGGCGGAGGAGTTGCGGGCGCGCCTGGCCGCCTTCGAGCGGGAGCTCACCGGCGACGGTGACGCGTTCGGCGCCGACGACCTGGGCGCCGTCATCGGGACGATCTACGGGGCCATCCACCAGATGGCGTTCGAGTCCTACGGCGACAACACGGGTGACATGGGAACGTACGCCGGCAATCTGCAGGTGATGGGCGTCAACCAGAAGCGCAGCGAGGACGCGGCCGTGGTCGAGGTCAACAACGTGCGAAAGATGCTCGGGTAGCCGCCATGGGGATGAAGCTGCCGGCCGGGCTGGCCAAGGTCATGAACCTGACCGGCCGCCAATGGCCGATGAGCGACGAGGAGAAGCTGCTCAGGATGGGCCTGGCCTGGCTCGGCATGAGCGGTGACGTGGGCCGGCTGGCCGGCTCCGCCGGCGCGCTCGCGGCGACGGCCTGGACGGTGCAGGAGGGCGCGAGCATCACCGCCGCCCACGACGCGTGGGACGGCCCGGACTCGCCGCAGAAGAACCTGCTCGACGGCCTGACCGGCGCGGACATCATCGGTCTCGGGCTGATGGTGTGCGCCGCGATCGTCCTGGTGCTCAAGGTCAACTTCATCGTCCAGCTGATCCAGCTCGCGATCCAGCTCTTCCAGGCGATGGCGGCGGCGCCGGCCACGATGGGGGCCTCCACGCTGCAGGTCCCGATCCTCATGGAGATCACCGGCAGGCTGCTCGACCTCTGCATCACCGTGGCCATGAACGGCGTCATGGGCGGCTGAGCCCGGCTCAGGCCCCGGCGAGCCCGTTCTCGTACTCCGCCAGCGCCGACTCGCGCGAGTGGTAGGAGGGGAACTCGATGACCCGGCCGTCCTCCCGCAGGACCAGCAGCGGCCCCGCGCCCAGCACGCCTTCCTCGGGGTCGCGGGTGCGCAGGTAGGAGAGGGTGGTGTAGACGAACAGCCAGCCGTAGGGGCGCTCGATCGTGGCCTCGTCGTTGACCGCGAACTCCTCCTCGCCCTCCTCGGGAGCGAACTCCCTGGCGACGTAGTCGCGGACGATCCGCTCGGCCTCCGCTCTGGTGATCATCGCTGTCCTCCGTCACCCCGTCCGGTAGAAATCGTACTGGGAGAACCTGGCCGCGTGCGGATTCGTGTCGGCCATGCGCATGAACTGCCCGTCCAGGTACGACATCCGGCCGCCCACGTTGGCCACGTTGTAGACGTGGCCGGCACCCTCGCCGCCGCGCGCCACGATGATGCCGCGGGCGCCGGGGTTCGCCGCGATCAGGCGCTCCACGTCGTCCAGGGAGCTCAGACCCGTCATCCGGTCGCTGGCCAGGCCCTGGTAGGCGCCGCGGGCCTGGGGGATCGGCACGCCCCTGGCCCGGGCGCCGGCGACGGCGGCGCGGCCGGCCAGGATGTCGTCCACCGCCAGGGCGACCTCGGCGCAGTTCCGCTTGTTGCCGGTGGGGTTCACGTGCCGCATGGCGACCCTGATCTCGTACCTGCCGAGGGGCCGGCCGCCGGCCTCCCGCAGGAGGCGGTCGATCTGCTGGTGGCCCTCCCGCATGGCGGCCTGCTGGGCCGCGGTCAGCGGCGTGTTGCCGCCCTCCAGCAGGTGGACGCGCTGGGGACGCAGCCCGACCAGCGGGATCTGCCCGCGCCGCCGCAGCGCGTAGCGGGCGGCCTCGTCGTCGACCCCGGCCAGCAGTTGAGGGCCGCGCCGCCCGCCCCCGCGTGCCGCCCTGCTCCTGAACCAGGGCGCCGCCTTGCGGAAGAGGCCCAATGCCGCCCCACCGAACTTCGCCATCCGGGATGTATAGCACGATCCCGGGCGTCGTACCGGCGGGTCAGCGGCTGTAGATCATCGACAGGAACCGCACCAGCACCGCCTCTCTGGCGGCGGCGGGCAGCGCGTCCAGGACGGCGTTGACCACCGCCATCTCCGGTTGCCCGGCGCCCGGCCGCAGGTCCACCCCGACCGACGCGCTCAGCTCGGCGAACGTGGCGTCGTCCAGCGCCTCCAGGTCCAGCCCCGCGACCAGGTCCACCAGCCCGTCGGGCAGCACGGCGGGGCCGCGCTCGCGGGCGGCCGCGGCCGACTCGGCGATCACCTTCAGCATGGCCTCGACCCCGGCCAGCGTGACCCCGGTGACCGTGATGTGCAGGTTGGCCGGGATGCCGGCGTAGGAGAGCTGCGGCTGCAGGAACCAGCCCCGCGCCCGGGCCTCGTCCGCCAGCACGAACACGTCGATCCCGTCACCCGCGAACGCCACCAGTGACGACTCCGGCGCCCCCAGCACGCGCAGGCCGGGGATCGCCGCGATGCCCTCGCGCAGCCGGTCCGCCGCCTCCAGGGTGGCCCGGCCCAGCTCCACGTAACCCTCGCGGCCCAGCGCCTGCAGCGTGGCCCAGGCGCCGCCGAGCGGGCCCGCCGACCGGGAGCTCTGCACGGTCGCGTTGATGATCGTGTAGCCCGGCCAGGCGGCCGAGGCGAAGTACGCCTTGCGGCGCATCGCCGGATCGGCGAAGAGCAGGACGGAGGCGCCCTTGGGGGCGTACCCGAACTTGTGCAGGTCGCAGGAGATCGACGTGACCCCGGGCACGGACAGGTCGAACGGCGGGATCGCCGCCCCCGCCTCCCGCAACCACGGCAGCAGCCACCCGCCCACGCACGCGTCCACGTGGAACTGCACGCCCGCCGCCGCGGCCACGGCGCCGATCTCCTCGACGGGGTCGATCACGCCCTGCGGGTAGGACGGCGCGGAGGCCACGACCAGGACGGTGTCGGCGCCGATCGCCTCCTCGACGTCGCGGGCCCGCACCTTGTACGTCTCCAGGTCCACCGGCACGGCGACCACCTCGACCCCGAGATAGTGCGCCGCCTTGTGGAAGGCGGGGTGGGCGGTGACCGGCAGCACCAGGTTCGGGCGGTCCCGGCCGGCCAGGTCGCGCGCGGCCTTCACGGCCAGCATGATCGACTCGGTGCCGCCGCTGGTGAAGATGCCGTGGCCGCCGCCGAGTAAGTCCGCGACCGCGCCGACGACCTGCCGCTCCATCTCGACCACGCTGGGGAACGCGGTCGGGTCGAGGCAGTTGACCTCCAGCATCTCCAGGTACGCCCGGGTCGCGGCGTCGTTCACCTCGGCCCGCCCGGTGTCGTAGACGTAGGCGGTCACCTGGCCGCCGCGCACGGGCAGGTCGTGCTCCTTGAGCCGGGCCACCTCCGCCAGCAGGTCTTCGGCGGTCCTCCCGGCCGGGGGCAGATTCACACGGTCTCCTTCTTCCTCGTGGGGGCGAGCCGGCCGTACCGGACGACGAACGGCAGGCTGATCAGCATGAGCAGCGCGGGCAGCGCCGTGAACCCGAGCAGCAGCCCGGTCAGCGCGCCCGGCGGCTGGGCGACCGGCGACTCGACCGGTGCCGACGCGAACCCGGACACGGACAGCACCAGCGCGAACAGTCCCGGTCCGAGCGCCAGCCCGGCGGTCTCGCCCGCAGTCCACAGTCCGGTGAACGCGCCGGCCTGCGCGTGCCCCGTGCGGGCGGCGTCGGCGTGCACGGTGTCGGGCAGCAACGACAGCGGCAGCAGTTGCAGCGCCGCGTAGCAGACCCCGGCCAGCGCGGTCAGCACCAGCGTCGCGGCCAGGCCGCCCGCCGAGATGGCCGGGATCAGCGCCACCGCGACGCCGCAGAAGCCGAGGGAGGCGGCCAGGTAGCAGCGCACGGCCCCGTGGACGCGCGCCAGCCAGGCCCAAACGGGCACGGCCAGCATGCTCGGACCGACCAGGCACACGAACATCACCGAGGTCAGCCCGTAGTCGGACAGCCGGTACGAGGCCACGTACGGCGCTCCGGCCAGCATCACCGCCACGGCCAGCGCCTGCGTCACGAACGCCGCCAGCAGCACGAAGAACGGCACGTTGCCCCTGGCCAGGCGGAAGGCGGCCACCGGGCCGAGCGGCCGGGGCCCCGGCCTGGACGGCACCCAGCGGGTGGCCAGCGTCGCGGCGGCCAGCGCCACCGCCATGACGGCGCCGATCGCCACGCCCATCACGGCGTACCCGGCCCGGCCCCCGCCCGCCAGATCGACCACTGCCGGGGCCAGCCCGCCGGCCACCAGGATGCCGACCGTCAGGCACACCACCCGCCAGGACATGATCCGCGTCCGCTCGCCCCGGTCGGCCGACATCTCGGCGGGCAGGGCCACGTACGGCACCTGGAAGCAGGCGAACGCGCTGGCCGCCACCAGGAACGCCGCCCCCGCCCAGACCGCCCCCGGGACGTCCCCCGGCACCGCGAACATCAGCGCGAACGCCACCGGCAACGTCACCGAGCCGATCGTCAGCAGCCGCGTCCTGCGGCCCGTCCGCACGGCCTCGCGGTCGCTGGCGGCGCCGACCAGCGGGTTGAGCAGCACGTCCCAGATCTTGGGCGCGACCAGCACGGCGCCCGCCACGGCCGCGGGGACGCCGAGCATGTCGGTCAGGTAGTACAGGAGCAGCAGGCCCGGGACCGCCGAGAACACGCCGGTGCCGACGGAACCGATCCCGTAGCCCAGCAGCCGGTCCCGGCCCAGCCGCGCGGCGGTCACCGGGGGTCGCCGGGCAGGCCGAGCGTGCGGTGCAGGGTCAGGTGCAGGTGGGCGCGGAAGCGGCGCAGCGCGGCCCGGTCGCCGGCGGCCCGGCGGCGGCCCTCGGCGTCGAGCACCCCGCCCTTGGCGAAGCCGTGCACGGACCAGATGACCGTCCAGACGGTGTATTCGAGATCCACGTCCGCGGAGATCAGCCCGGTCTCGACGGCGGGGCGCAGCGCGCCGGTCACCGCCGACAGCAGCGGCTGGACGTACTGGCGCTCCAGCTCGGTGATGTCGCTGGCGTCGGAGAGCCAGCGGTGCATCCACAGGGCGGGCACCTCGGGGTTGTCCACGCAGAAGTCGAGGTAGTCGTCGGCCAGCCGGTGGATGGCGGTCACGGGGTCGTCGCCGGGGAGCCGGCCGAGCGCCGTCTCCAGCGCCGCCTTCTCCGCCCGGTGCGCGGCCTCCATGACGGCGAGATACAGCTCCCGCTTGCCGCCCACGTGGTAGTTGACGGTGGCGATGTTCAGCCCGGCGGCCTCGGCGATCTGGCGCGTCGAGGTGCCGTCGTAACCGAGCGCCGCGAACAGCTGTGTCGCGACCTTGAGGATCAGGCCGGCCTGTGTGCTCTCCGCAGGGGTCATGCGACCGAAGGTAGTTCGGTATCCCTCTCTCGGTCAATCACTTGATGGAGAGCGCTCAGTCCGGCGCCCAGTACTTCTCCATGATCTGGTCCAGCTGCCGGACCACCGGCTGCCAGCTCGCCGGGAGGGTGTAGCGGCTGGCCCGCCGCTTGTCGTAGGCCAGCGTGTACTTGATGAAGTCCGCCCCCGGCGGCTGCCCCTCCGAGCGCCCGATCCGCAGGCTCCTCAGGTGGGCGCGCAGCAGGCGCTTCTCCTTGGCGGTCAGGCACTTGTCGATGGTCGGCCCCGTACGCCGGCTGAGCCGCACGCACCCGTTGCCGTAGACGATCACCCGGTCGTCCAGCCCCGCGAAGCCGCCCTGCTTGCGGAAGTCCACCAGCGCCTTCTTCGGCGCCACCCCGGCCTGCGCCGCCGGGGCCATGGACGTGCTCAGTGCCAGCAGGAGCACGGGCAGGAGCACGATTCTCCAGATCCTCATGCCCTCTTGGACGTTTCCCGGCCCCGAACGGCTCACCGCGGCATCCCCTGGGCGTACGGCGACCGGGCGTACGCCCAGGGGATCACGGTGCTACTTGCAGCGCGCGCCGTTGAGGTGGAACACCTCGGGCGCCGGGTTCGGACCGGCGGCGTTCGTGCCGTTGAACCCGAACGTCACCTTCTGGCCCGGCTTGATCTTGCCGTTCCAGCCCAGCGCCTTGGCCGTCACCACCGAGCCCGACTGCGCCAGGGTCGCGCCCCAGGCGTGCCCAGCCCGCTGGCCGCTCAGGAACGACCAGCGCAGGCTCCAGCCCTCCACGGCCTGCTTGCCGGTGTTCTCGATCACGACCTGCGCGGTGAACCCGCCGGGCCACGAGCCGTGCGCCGAGTAGCCTACCCGGCAGTCCGAGCGCTCGCTCTTGTCCGCCAGGAACGCCGAGACCCAGGCCAGCGGGGAGTTCCAGTTGATGGTCAGCTCGTTCGTGGCCCACGACTCGATGTGGTCGATGTAGCAGAACTGCGGCTTGCAGCCCTGGAGCAGGCGCTGCGCGAGCGGGTCCTGGATGCTGGAGTTCGGGCCGCCGGCCAGCGTGCCGATCGGCGGGTTGGGCAGCTCGGGGTCGAGCTGGCGGGCGTACCAGCGGCTGTGCTGGTTCTTGGAGGCCACCTCGCCGTAGCCGGTCACGTACGACTGGTTGAGCGCGTTGCGGCCCAGGATGTAGTCCATGCCCTCGCGGACGGCCGCCCGGTACTTCTCCTGGCCGGTCAGGTCGTACGCCGTCGCCACGACGACCAGGTTGTTCAGCACCAGGTTGTTGGAGCCCCAGTCGAAGTCCGGCGGGTTGTACGGGAGCCCGTACGGGTGCTCCTTCTGGATCGCGAGATACTTCTCGGCACCCTCGACCACCGACTGCCGCACCCGTGCCCGGTCGGGGAGCGCGTTCGGTACGGTGGCCAGCTCCAGGCGGCCCAGCTGGGCAGTGTTGCCCCAGTCGAAGCCGCGCTCGCGCCAGACGTCACCGGTGTGGTGCGGCGAGGCCAGCACGAAGTCCCTGAACTCCTTCTCGCCCGTCGTGATGTACAGCTCGGCCGCCGCCCAGTAGAACTCGTCGCTCACGTCACCGTCGCTGTAGGCGCCGCCGCCGGTGCCGTCGTTCGGGTCGGCGTACTTCTCCGGGTTCGCCCTGGCGGCCGCCCACGCCTTGCGGGCCGCCTTGAGGTTCCTGGCGGCGAACTCGGCGTCGTACGGGGCGTACAGACGGGCCGCCTGCGCCGCCGTCGCGGCCAGGTTGAGCGTGGCGGCCGTGGAGGGCGGGTGCAGCTCGCGCAGTTGCGGGTCCAGGTGGGGCAGCAGGGGGAGGCCGGTCCAGTTCTGGTCGTGGATCTTGTGGTGCGCCATCCCGGCGTACGGCTTGCCGTCCGGCACCTGCATGCTCAGCAGGAACTCCTGCTCCCAGCGGGCCTCGTCCAGGATGTCCGGCCGGCCGTTGCCGCTCTCGGGGATGTTCAGCTGGCCGTCCGTGAACGCCGCCCGGTCCCGCTCGTACGCGGCCATGAGCTGGTGGACGGAGATGCCGCCGTTGACGACGTACTTGCCGTGGTCGCCGGCGTCGTACCAGCCGCCCTTGACGTCCAGCGTGTAGTCGCAGACGCCGGGCTGGCACGGCACGTCCACGTCGCCCTGGTTCGGCGCGGCGTTGACGTGACCGGCCGGCCGGCCGTACCCGGGCCGGAGGCTGTCGAGGATCTCGATCCCGCTGCGCTGGGTGTAGTAGAACTTCAGCGCGTCCGACGGGAGCCGGTCGTAGATGTCCGCCCTGATGTCGAACGGCCTGCTCGTCTCGCCGTCGGCCGTCAGCGTGTAGCCCTCGCCCGGCTTGCGGTACGCGCCGAAGTCGAGCGTGTGCACGTTCTGGCCGGAGCTGGCGTCCACGCCCCTGGGGGTGGTTCGGCCGCTCGCCACGGTCTCCTTCTCGGCGTTCCTGAGCTCCCAGTCCAGGGCCTCGGTCGCGGCGGTGACGACCGTGGCCTTCTTGGGCCCGGCGGGGAGGTAGCCGACCATGTTCACGCGCACGCGCGGGCCGGTGTCCGGCTCGTAGACCTCGGGTTCGGCGCCGCCCTTGAGCGACACGTCGTCCATGCAGAACCTCCAGGGCTCGACACTGCCGCCCAGCTGGAACACGACCTGGGCGTTCGGCAGCGACGCGGGGGCGGTGAACGTGTAGGAGTAGCTGTTGCCCGAGACGCTCATCTCCGGCGCGGCCGACAGGTACTGGGTCCAGGGGTCCACCGGTAGCTGGATCAGCGCCCGGCCGACCTTGGCCGGGGTCGCTGCGGCGAAGAACCGGTAGGCGTACGTCTCGCCTTCCACCAGCGGGATGTCGTTCTGGCCGATGATGACGTCCCACGGGTTGGCGGTGCCGCCGGGGATGTCGGCGCACAGCCGGCCGTCGTCCACCGCGAGGGTGACGTTGCCGGTGCCCCACCAGGGGGCGGTGCCGGTGTCGAAGGTGCCGTTGACGATCTGCTCGGGTCCCTCGTCGGCGGCCGCGTGCGCGGCTGTGGCGGGGGACAGGGCGACCATGGTGAGGAGGGCCAGTAAGGCGGCCCGGCATCGGGTCATGGAGGTCCTTCAGGAGTTGGGAGCGCTCCCAAAAATGGCGCGAATCCGATCCTCCTTTCCCGCCGCCGCGCCGTCAACGGCTGCGCACCGCCGGGCCCGGAAGACTGTGAAACTTTCACGCCCCGGCGGGCAGGGGGAGCCTGTGCGCGTCGCGAACCTGAGGGGCCGTGTCCCCTGACCGCCGGCTCCGGGTGGGGGTCCCGCTGTCCCTGTCCGGCCGGCACGCCCGGTTCGGCCGGCAGGCGGCGCTCGGGCTGGAGGTCTGGGGGGCTCTCGGCGTGTCCGTGGACGTGCTCGTCGAGGACGATCGCAGCGATCCGGACGTGCTGGAGGGTGCCGTACGGCGGCTGGCGGGGCGGTGCGACCTGCTGCTGGGGCCGTACTCGACGCAGCTCATGCGCCGGGCGGGGCGCGTCGCGGCGGAGCTGGACCGGCTGGTCTGGAATCACGGGGGTTCCGGTGATGACGTCGAGACGGCGTATCCCGGCCATGTCGTGTCGATACCGGCACCGGCCGGCCGTTATGCCGAGCCCTTCATCCGGCACCTGGCGGACGGCGGCGACCGGACGCGGCTGCTGATCGTCCAGGGCAGGGGCCGCTTCGGGCGTCAGGTGGCCGAGGGGGCGGAGCGGCTGGCGGGCGAGGCGGGCATCCCGGTGACCCGCGCGGGTCCCGGTGAGGTGCCGGCCGGCGGGCCGTGGAATCTTCTCTGCGCGGGGTCCTTCGACGAGGACGTCGAGGTGATCAGGCGGGCCCGGGCGGGCTCGCGGGTCGTGTGCGCCGTGGCGGCCGGGGTGCGGGAGTTCGGGGAGGCTATCGACGAGCCGGGCGGGATCTACGGTGTCGGGCAGTGGTTCCCCGGCAGCGGGGGTGAGGCTTGCCTGGGGATCTCCGAGCGCGAGTTCCTGGACGCCTATCGGGCCCGGGCGGGGCGGTTGCCCGACTACCCCGCCGTGCAGGCGGTGGCCGCGGCGATCATCGCCACCCACTGCGCTCTCCGGGCGAGGGGTGCCGGGCGGGAGGAGCTGTGGGCCGTGGCCGCCGGGCTGGAGACGAGCACGTTGTTCGGTGCCTTCGCGATCGATCCGCGAACGGGCGCGCAGACCGCCCACCGGGCGGTGCTCACCCGGTGGGTCGCCCGGGAAGCACCGACCGGCCTTCCGGCACGGCCGGTCCTGGTCGCGCGGTGGGGGCGATAGGCCCCTTGGACTGAGTGTCCTGTCCGCGGTGCGCGACGGGTGGTCGGGGCTGAGCGTCCGGTCCGTGAGGTGCGATGGTCCGAGCGTCCGGTCCGTGAGGTGCGATGGTCCGAGCGTCCTGTCCGTGAGGTGCGATGGCCTGAGTGTCCTGTCCGTGAGGTGCGATGGTCCGAGTGTCCTGTCCGTGAGGTGCGCGGCCGAGGTGCCGGGCGACCTCCTCGGCCCTGCGGCGGTCGTACGGTGCCTCCAGGCGGTCGGCGGCGGCCACGGCGTGCTCGGCCGCCCTCCTCGCCGCCCTGTCCTTGCCCGCCGTGGCCAGCGCGAGGGCGCGGGCCCAGCCGATCCTGGCCGCCGCCCCCGGGTTTCGGGCCGCGTACCGGGACAGGTGGGCGGCGAGGCGGCGCGCGACGGCCCTGTCCGGCCAGGGGTCCAGCGACCAGAGCAGCTCGGCGAGGCCGGCCCAGCATTCGAGCATGCCGGGCTGGGCCGCCGGCAGCCGCTCCGCCAGCGCCAGCGCGTCCACCAGCGCCTGGCGGGGCGTGGGGCGGTCCGGGCGGGTCGAGGCGGTCAGCGCGTCGAGACGGGTGGGGGCGGTCAGCGCGTCGAGACGGGTGGGGGCGGTCAGCGGGTCAAGACGGGTAGGGGCGGTCAGCAGGTCGAGGCGGGCGGTGGTGGTCAGCAGGCGCATGTCCTGCACGATCCGCATCACCCGCCCGTCCCGGAGGCCGAGCTCCTTCTCATACGCGACGCGCCGGTCGGTCGAGGCGCGGGCCGCCGCCACCAGCTCCCGGACGTGCTCCACCGGCACCCCGTCCACCCGCAGCAGCGCCTCCGCCCTGCCCGTCAGGCACCAGTAACGGCCGATGTCGTCCCCGCCCACGCGCTTGACGGACAGCTCCTCCGTCTCCGCGAACAACTCCGCCGCCACCCCGAAGTCACCCCGCCACAGCGCGGTCTCGGCCAGCATGCCCGCGCAGTTCTCCGCCATCCGCGGGTCGAGCGTCCTGGCCCTGCCCTCGGTGAACGAGCGGTGGGCGGCGTCGAACGCGCCCGAATGGAGCTGGTCGAGGCCGCGTGCCAGCAGGGCGCGGTTGGCGGCGTCGGTGGGGTGCCCGATGCCGGCGAGGGCGCGGTCGGCGAGCCTGCCGTAGCGGTCGGCCAGGCCATGGCGTCCCGCCATGCGGCCGATCGTGGCGAAGTTCGCGTAGGCCTCGGCCCGCAGGGCGGGGTCGTCCGCCCGCTCGGCGGCGTTGAGCTGGCGCAGCGAGGCCACCAGCATGGTGGGCAGGTCATGCTGGTGGTAGGCGAGCCTGGCCAGCAGCGTCAGCGCCTGCGCGGCTTCGGGACCCGCCGGATCCGTCCGCGCGGCCGACGCGAAACGGCGCTCGCCACCGCCGGATCCGCTGAGGGACAGGAGGCGGTGTGCGGCCTGGCGGGCCGCGGCGCGCGTCATCGCGGCGACGCGGGCGGCGGGGGAGTCGGGCAGGGGCTCGCCGAGAATGGCGAGCGCCTGCTTCGCCAGCTGAGCGGCCTCGCGCTCCCTGGCCATCTGGTACGCGCTGACCCCGGCCATCCACGACCACCGCGCCCGCAGGTGCGCCGGCTGCCCCGGACGGGCGAGGTGGCGGCGCACGACGGTCCCGGACTCCTCGTACAGGCGTAATCGCAGGCACAGCGTCCAGTAGCGGTCCAGGAAGCCGGGCTCGCCGGAGACCGTCCAGGCCAGCCGGATGTTGTCCATCTCCGCGCCTAGCACGTCGGTGACCTCGGTGTCCGAGGCGTCGTGGAGGGCGGGGGCGTGCCGGTCGAGCAGGCGGGCGAAGTGGGCGGCGTGACGGGCCCGCACCGGGGAGCCCTCCGGGAGGCGGGCGGCGGCGAACTGCTGGACGAGCGGGTGGATGGTGTAGCGGCCGGCGGGCGTGAGCTCGATCATGCTCTGGTCGACCAGCAGGACCAGCACCTCGGGAGTGGTGCCGGCCACCTCCAGGGCCGAGCACAGCGTGCAGCCGCCCCTGAACACCGACAGCGCCGCCAGGGCCTCCTGCGCGGCCGGCTCCAGCAGGCGCCAGGACGTCTCGAAGACCGTGCGCATGCAGGCGTGCCGCGCGCGGGCGGCGGGCCCGGCGGCGGACAGCAGGCCGGGGTCCACGCCGAGGCGCTGGGCCAGGTCGGCGCACGGCACGGCCCGGAGCAGGCCGGCCGCGAGCTCGATGGCCAGGGGCAGGCCCCCGGTGGCGGCGCAGATCGCGGCCACGCGCGCGGCCTCGCGTTCCGGGTCGAACGCCGGCCGGGCGGCGAGCGCCCTGGCCACGAACAGGGACTCGGCGGCCGGCGCCGGCAGGCCCTGCACGGCGACCGTCACCTGGCCGGGCAGGTTCAGCCGCCGCCTGCTCGTCGCCAGGATCCGCACGGCCGGGGCGGTGCGCAGGATCTCGCCGATGACCCGGTCGAAGGCGGGAAGGTGCTCGAGGTTGTCGAGGACGAGGAGGAGGTGACGCGTGGCGAGGGCCGACAGGAGGAGCTCCGCGGCGGGGCGCGGCGGTGAGAGATCCACGCCCAGGCGGCGCGCGAGCGTGGTGACGGCCGCCTCCGGCCGCACCCCGGCGAACGACACGAATGCCGTCTCCGCTCTCGGCACGGAGACCGTCTCCGTCCTCGGCGCGCAGGCGGCTCCCGCTCTCGGCGCGATTGGGGTCTCCGCGCCGGGCCGGGTCTCGTCCGCGGCGGCGGCGGCGATGGCCAGCCGGGTCTTGCCGATGCCGCCCGGCCCCAGCAGGGTGACCAGGCGTTCGCGGGCCAGCAGCGCCCGCAGCCGGTCCACCTCGGCCGCCCGGCCGACCAGCTCCGTGCCGGGCACGGGCACGGCCGCGCGACGCGCGGGCACCGGCCGGGGCACGAGGTCCCGCCGGAGAGCCACCGTCTCCGGCGCGGGCGACACGCCCAGCTCGTCGGCCAGCCGCCGCCGCAGCTCGTCGTAGCAGGCCAGCGCCGCCGCCCGGTTGCCCGCCCGGGCCAGGGCCGACATCAGCAGCCGGTGCGCCTCCTCGTCGTACGGATCGAGCGTGGCCACGAGGCGCGCCAGCCGTACCGTCCGGTCGGGTTCGTCCCCGTCCCCGGAGCGTACGAGCAGCCCGCGCAGCAGTTGCCGCACCCGCTGCCGCTCGCACTCCAGCCACCCGGTGAAGGCGGGCGCGTCACAGAAGGAGACCCCGTCCATGAACGGCCCGCGCCACAGCCGCAGCGCCCGCGCCACGGTCACGGCCCGGGTGAGCTCCCGGTAGTCGACGTAGCAGCCGTCGCCGGCGCGGAAGCGTACGTGCTCGCGGGTGATGTCGAGCCAGCCGCCCACCTCCCTGCGCAGCTCCGACAGCGCCAGGCGCAGGCTGCCCCGGGCGTTGGCGTCGGGGCGCTCGCCCCACAGCAGTCCGGCCAGCTCGGTCCGGGAGCGGGGCCCGGGGGTGGCGGCGAGATAGCAGAGCAGGGCGCGGCTCTTGGCGGAGCGGATGCCCAGAGGTGCCCCGCCGACGGACAGGTCAGGCGTGCCCAGCAACAGCAGGGTCAGCGAGTCTCCCATAGTGCCGGAGGGTAGGCGCGAGCCGGCCTCCCGACTGTGTCAAACGGTACGTACGGCATGTGCTCTCCACTACTGACCTGGGCTCTCACGATGCGCTCACGCGGCCTGCCGCAGCCTGAGGCCGTGTTTCGCGATCGTCGCGAGACACCGGTGAAAGCCCTCGAAGGAGACAGCATGCGCTCTCACAAGCTGATCGTCTCGCTCGGACTGGTGGCGGGGCTGGCGGTGCCGGCCGCGCTGGCCGCGAGCCCGGCCGCCGCGGCCAGCCAGTGCCGCGTGGAGCTCTATGACATCGACAATCTCAACATCGCCGAAAGGGACGGGAAGGACGAGCTCCGCTTCCTGGTCGGCGGGAACCTGTTCCCCAACAACGGCTACTACAACATGTACAACGGCGGCGACGGCGACCCCGGCGACTTCGGGTACCCGTCCACCGTCGTCACCAGCACGGGGACCGTGTCCTTCAACCTGCGCGAGGTCCAGCCGCCCGCCGTCGGCATGGGCGACAGCCTCGGCTCCGTGGTCGCCCACGGCTCGGTGTGCGCCCCGCTCGCCGTCGGCGCGGTCGACTACGAGGAGGACTACATCGACGGCACCCACGAGACCTTCTACTCCTACCGGGTCAAGCTCAAGCTGACCGGCCTGTGACCGATCCGGCATGAAGCCCCGCCGCGTCCCGGCGGGGCTTCACCAATTCCGGATGTTCTGGGAGGGTTCGAGCGTGGTCCGCGCCCTCACCCTGGCCGGGTGCCCCTTGCACGAGCTGCTCGACCGCCAGGCCGCCAGGCTGGCCAGACGGCTCGTACGCGGCTTCGCCGAGCAGATCCCCCTCTACCGGCGGCTGCCGAAGGAGGCGCTCGACGGCGACATCACGGCCATCACCGAGCACAACCTGCGCCTGATCTCGCGCGTCATCCGCGACCGCCGCCCGCCCGCCAGGGCCGACCTGGCGCCGCTGCGCGAGTCGGCGGCCCGCCGCGCCCAGGAGGGGGTGCCGCTCGAAGCCCTGCTCGCGGCCTACCACCTCGGGGCCCGCATGGTGTGGGAGGAGCTGTTCGCCGGGGCGGGGCCGGGGGACGTGAGCGACGTTCTGGAGGCCGGGCGGATCATCCTGCTCTACATGGAGGCGGCGACGACCGCCGTGGGCACCGCCTACCTGGAGGAGCGCGAGAGCCTGCTCAGCCAGGAGCAGCACGCCATGCACGCCACCGTCTCCGCGCTGCTCTCCGGTGACCGGGCGGCCCTGGCGGGGGTCCGGCTGGCGCCGCGCTACCTGGTCCTGGCCGTCGCGGCCGGCCGGCATCCCGACGAGGACGGGCCCGGCGGCGCGATCGCCGCGCGCCGCAAGCTGCACCGGATCAGCACCGCGCTCCAGCGGCACGTGGCCGAGCCGGTGCTGCCCGCGCTCGACACGACCGGCGGGCTCGTGCTGGTCCCGCTCCAGGGCACGAAACCGGCCGTCGGCGAGCCGCTCCAGGAACCCGGCGAACCACACCAGGGTGCGGAGCCCGCGGTCGGCGAGCTGGCGGCGGCGGCGGGCAAGGCGGCGGGCGTGCCGGTGTGGCTGGCGGCCGAGTGCGCGCCGCCGCAGGGGGTGCCGGCGGCGGCGCGGCTGGCGGAGGAGGTGCTGGAGGTGGTACGCGTCTTCGAGCAGCCGCCGGGCGCCTACCGGCTGGCCGACGTGCTGCTCGAATACCAGCTCACCCGGTCGAGCCAGGCCACGGCGCTGCTCGCGGGGCTGCTCGACCCGCTGCTCGACAACCCCGACCTGCTCAGGACGCTCACGGTGTACCTCGACACGGGCCTCGACCGGCGGCGCACCGCCGAGCTGCTGCACGTGCACCCGAACACCGTGGACTACCGCCTGCGCCGGGCCGTCAGCCTGACCGGGCTCGACCCGGTGGACCCGGCGCACCTTCAGCGGATCGGGGCGGCCCTGGCCGCCCGCCGTCTCACCGGGCTCCGGTGAGGCACCTCATAGGACCTCGGTGACCGCGGCCGTCACCGTGGTGGCGAAGCCGCGCATGCCGAGCGCGTTCGGGTGGAACGGCGCGGCGGGCGAGGCCGGGACGTACGGCTCGATCCACCGCACGCCGGGCGCCGTGCACGGGTCGTGGCCGACGCTCGGGGTCTGCAGGTCGATGAAGCCCACCCCCGCGGCGGCGGCCTGCTCGGCCAGCATCTGGTTGAAGTACGTCAGCGTGGCCCTGATGTAGTTGGCGTCCGACCGGATGATCGGGACACGCGGGTAGCAGCCGTTGGGCGGCGCGTACGTGGCGTAGCCCACGACGAAGACCCGGGCCTGCGGGGCGCGGGCGCGGATGTCACCGACCAGGGTGGTCAGCCGGGGCCGCAGCGCGTCGGTCTCGACCCGCCACTTGTCCTGGCCGTTCACGATGTAGTCGTCGTTGCACGCGTCGCCGACCGGCGGGGGCAGCAGATTCAGGCAGTCCTCGATGAAGTCGGTCAGCCCGAGGTCGTTCGCGCCGATCTGCACCGTGACCAGCGTGGTGTCCTGGCTCAGCGCGTCGAGCTGGGGCGCCACGTCGCCGAGGTCGGTGCTCTGCGACTCGTACATGTCCCGGGTGTCCGCCCCGGAGCAGGTCACGTCGCGGAACGTGGCCGCGCCGATGGCCTGGGCGGTCAGGCGGGCGTAGTTGCGGTCGGAGCGCCAGCAGCCGTAGTCGGGGCCGATCTGGTTCGGCACGAGCGGTCCCGAGGCGGCCGAGTCGCCCAGCGCCACGTACACCTCCGCCTGTGCGGCGTGGGCGGGCGGCGCGAGGCCCAGAGCGAGCCAGACCGCGGCGAGCATGATGATCATCCGTCGGACCATGAGGACTCCTTCCGGCAGGGGTGGGGGGTGCGGAATCCGTGGTCGGTCAGCGGCGGAAGGGGCCGGTCACCTCGTACGTGATGCCTCCGGTGCCCGCGGCCTCGCCGCTGGTGCCGCGCTGGGAGGAGAAGTAGAGCCGGCTGCCGTCAGGGGAGAAGGCCGGGCCGGTGATCTCCGAGCTCGCCTGGCCGTCGAGGCGCATGATGGGGGCCACGACGCCGTCGGGCGTGATGATGTTGATCTCCATGTTGCCGCCGTCCTCGGCAACGTAGAGATCGCCCGACGGGCGGCCGGTGATGTTGTCCACGCCGTCGAGCGTGCCCGTGCCGTCGTAGACGGCGGTCACGGTCTGGCGGGCGGTGTCGTACGCCCAGACCCTGCGGTCGCCCTTCGCGGTGAAGTAGCAGATGCCCGCCGCGTAGTGGCAGCCCTCGCCGCCGTTGAAGTGCCGGGCGGCCGAGACCTGGTGCCTGGTCTGGCGCTCCAGCACGGCGGGCGACGGGTCGGGGACCGGGCGCCACTCCACGGCGTCGCCGCCGAGGCCGCACAGCACGTCGAGCCGGCCGCTGGACAGGTCACCCCAGGTCGTGGGCGTGAAGCGGTAGAAGCAGCCGTCGGACTCGTCCTCGGTCAGGTAGATCACCCGGTGGTCGGGGTCGCAGGCGGCGGCCTCGTGCTTGAAGCGGCCCATGGCGGGGCGGGACTGGGCGGAGCGGGCGCCGTACGGGTCGGTCTCGTAGACCCGGCCGCGGAAGATCTCCTCGCACGACAGCCAGGTGTTCCACGGGGTCGCGCCGCCCGCGCAGTTGAGGTTGGTGCCGCTCAGGATCCGGTACGCGCGCTCGATGGAGCCGTCCGCCCTGAACTTGATCGCCGAGGCCCCGCCGATCAGCGGCACCTCGGAGTTGGACACGTAGATCCAGCCGGTGCCGTCGGCGAAGCAGGCGCCGCCGTCGGGGGCCGGGTGCCAGAGCGTGCCTCCGACGCTCCGGCCCGACCTGGCCACGACGCGGCCGGTGAACCCGGCGGGTAACGCCATGCCGTTGGCGTCGGGCGCGCCGAGCGGCCCGTACGGGCTCGCCCCCGCCGACACCGAGGCCACCGCCTCGTGCCACACCGCCCCCGAGAAGGCCACCGACGCGGACATGGCTGTGATGAACGTACGGCGGCGCATGGCGGCTCTCCACTGGTCGCGGTTCGATTCGCAGACAAACGATGAGCCATGCTCGTCATTCTGTGAACTGGACAGCGGAGTAAATGTCGGCGGTCAAATCTGTGACGCCTCACAAACCGCCGCGAATCAGGGTGAACCAGGCCGCCACATCGGCCAGAACAGCGCCCCGTCCGGCAACGCGAACGGCTCCCGCGCCTCGTAGCCGTGCCGCACGTACAGGTCCCTGTTGCGCGGGTCGCTGGCCTCCAGGTACGCCGGCAGCCCGCCCAGCCGGGCGTGCTGGTAGCGCAGCAGCGCGGTGCCGAGCCCCTGGTTCTGCCGGTCCGGGTGCACCGCCAGGAAGGCCAGGTAGTGGTGCGGCGACGACGGATGGTTCTTCTCGAACAGGTCGTCCAGCACCCGGAAGCGCTCGACCCACTCGCCCGTGGCCTCGGCCAGCCGGCGGTCGTAGTCGAGCGGTCCGGGCAGCGGAGACGTGTGCGGGAACCACACGGCGACCGCCGCGTCGTCGATGAGATGGACCTCCCCGTGTTCGAGGGCGTGGTCGACGAAGATGCGGAAGTTGGCGGTCATGATCCGGTGTCGCGACCGGCGGTCGGGCACCAGGTACGCCATGGGCCTCAGCCCGGCGAAAGCGGTCGCGACGAGCTCGGCGGCCCGCCCGGCGTCCGCGGTCGTGGCCGCGCGCACGGCGGGCCGGATCGCGAACGCCTCGCCCGCGGTGCGGTCGAGTGGCGGCCAGGCCGCGAAGGTGTCTCCCATGAACCCAGGTCTCCTCTCCTCGGTCATGCGGTGTCCTGGGCGCCGCCGGCGGACGTGGCCGCCTTGGCGCCCATCCCAACCGCAGCGTAGACGCCGGGTTGCCGGGCGCGCAGCACCAGGGCCCACACCACGCCCAGCACGGCGGCCACGCCGTAGGCGGCGGGCAGCAGCCAGGCCAGCGGGTCGCCCTGGTCCACGCCGAGCAGCGCCCAGAAGTTGTCCAGCGCCAGCCACACCATCACGGCCAGCGCGATCGTGGCAGGCACGGGCGCGACCAGCCGCCGGGACAGGGTCTCGCCGCTCGGCTCGCGGGCGAAGAACACGATGATCGCGATGGAGGTCACGAAGATCAGCAGCAGCACGCCGAGGCCGCCGAACGAGCCGCCGTAGAAGAAGAGCTGCACCAGCGGGTCGAGGCCGAGGGCCGCGTACAGCACGATGACGGCCAGCCCGAGCACGGACTGCGCGATCGAGCCCGCCTGGGGCGCCCCGCTGCGGGGCCGCGTGCGCCCGAAGACCGCCGGCAGCACCCGCTCGCGGCCGAGCGCGAAGAAGTAGCGGGCGGTGGTGTTGTGGAAGGAGACCATCGCGGCGAAGACGCTGGTCACGAAGAGGACCCTGGCGATGTCCACCACGGTCGTGCCCAGGTGCCCCTGGGCCAGCACGAAGATGGTGTCCGCCTGGTCGCGCCGCGCGGTGGCCACGATGTTGCCCGGGCCGGTGGCGACCGTCATGGCCCACGCCGAGAGGGCGTACACGACGGCGATGATCGCCACGGACGCGTACGTGGCCAGCGGCACCGTCCGGCGCGGCTCGCGGCTCTCCTCCGAGAACACCACGGACGACTCGAACCCGACGAACCCGAGCGTCGCCAGCACCAGCAGCGCCCCCACGCCCGGCACGAACAGCGCGGACGGCGAGAGGGTCTCGACGGGGTAGCCCGCCGCCGGGTTGAGCAGGTCGGCCAGGTCGAACAGGAGGATGACCGCCACCTCGGCGGTCAGCAGCACGGCCAGCAGCCGCCCGTTGACGTCCACCCGCATCAGGCCCAGGACCGAGACCAGCGCCCAGGCGACCAGCGAGACCAGCCACCAGGCGGGCGTGATCCCCAGCCAGGCTTCGAGCAGCGGCGTCGCCGCCGCCCCGAACACGCCGTAGAGGCCCACCTGCAGCGCGTTGTACGCGATGAGCGCCACCCAGGCGGCCGCGATGCCGGCGGGCCGGCCCAGCCCTCGGGTGATGTAGGTGTAGAACGCGCCGGCGTTGGCCATGTGCCGGGCCATCGCCACGTACCCGACCGCGAACACCGCCAGCACGGCCCCCACCACCAGGAAGGCGATCGGCAGCCCGGTGATCCCGGTGACGGCGTAGCCGTTGGTGATCACCCCGGCGACGACGGTGAGCGGCGCGGCGGCCGACAGGACGAAGTAGACGACCGAGGGCGCGCCGAGGCGGTTGGCGGCGAGCGCGCCGGCGACCGGATCGGTTCCGGCACCGGGAGTTGCGGTACGCGTCATGGTCCTTCCAGGGGGGTGCGGAGGGTCAGGTGCGATAGGTCAGTACGGCGTCGCCCACGGCCGCGTTCACCTGGCGGCTCAGGTCGCTGAGCGGCTGGGGCATGGTGGCCAGCAGCGTGGTCAGGTAGTGACGGGCGGCCCGCCGGTCGTCCGGGTCGTCGAGCACGGTGTCGGTCAGGCCGCAGGCGTCCATGAGCGTGGCCAGCGCCATGTCCTGCGGCGACAGCGGCCGGCACTGCGCCAGCGCCAGCCGCAGCCGGGCCATGGGCCACATGGCCCGGCTGAAGTCGGTGGCGAAAAAGCGGCATTGTTTGCGTTTGAGGATTTTCGGGGCCTCGCGTACGAGCAGCCCGTCGTTCCGCAGCCGCCCGCTCACTTCTTCGACCGAACGTTGTGCGAGATAGGCCAGCCAGGTACGCACGTCGGTATGGTGCGGCGAATTCCCGAGATCGGCCAGCACCTTGTCGGCCACGTTCTCCTTGACCGGCCGCGCGTCGGTCACGTCGAGCCGCACGCCGCGCACGGCGACCCGCTGGTGCAGCACCAGCTCCCCGATCAGCGCGCCGGCCAGCCCCAGAGCCACCCCCTGCTCGTGCAGGCGCGATTTGCCCGAGCCGGTGGTGTCCCAGGAGAGGAGGAAGAAATCATCGGCCAGCACCTTGAATCGGTCCGCTCATTATCAGCTATATAGGACAACCAGGCGGCAGGACGCCACCAGCCGAAATATCTATCAAGAACGCCGGAACCCGGCTAGACCCATTTGCCGGCAAGCTGGAAAAGCGGTGGCATTAGCGCGCAATATGATGATTTATCCATATTTATTGGTGGCCTGGGGCGATGTCCGGTTCATGATGAGGTCATGGTCGATCGATGATCGCGTCCATGGTCCGGTACCCCCGCTGACCAGCAGTCTTTCCTCATGAAACGACTGCTCGCGATCGGCGCCACCGCCCTCGTCTCCATGACCGCCCTCGCCACCCCAGCCCGGGCGACCCAGCCGGAATGGGCGTCCTGCGGAACCTATGGCCTGGAGTGCACCACGCTCAAGGTGCCCCTCGACTACGCCTCCCCGGACAGGGGCACGATCGACCTGGCCGTCTCCAGGATCCGGACGGCCAGGCCCGGCCTGCGCCGGGGCGTGCTGCTGCTCATCCCCGGCGGCCCGGGCAGCCCGGGGCTGTCCCGCCCCAGCACGTACGCCGCCCGCCTGCCCAAGGAGGTGCTCGACCGCTACGACCTGATCGGCTTCGACCCGCGCGGCGTCGGCAGGAGCACCCCCGCCTCCTGCGGGCTGGCCAGGGAGGACACCGCCTTCACCCGGCTCAAGCCGTACCCGGCGGCCGACGGCGACATCTCCGAGAACGTCGCCTGGTCCCGCAGGATCGCCGAGGCGTGCGCGCGCAACGGCGGCCCGCTGCTGCGCCACATCAGCACCCGCAACGAGGCCAGGGACATCGACGCCATCAGGCGCGCACTCGGCGAGGAGCGCCTGTCCTACTGGGGCGTCTCCTACGGCACCTACGCCGGGGCCGTGTACGCCACGATGTTCCCCGAGCGCACCGACCGCGTCGTCCTCGACAGCAACGACGATCCCGACCCGAGGAAGGTGGCCCGCGCCTGGCTGGCCAACTACGCGATCGGCATGGAGGACCGCTTTCCGGACTTCGCGAAGTGGGTGGCCGCCCGCGACGGCGAGTACGGCCTCGGCGCCGACCCCGGGGCGGTCCGCCGTACCGTGCTGGACCTGGCCGTCCGCCTCGACCGCGACCCGCTGCCCTGGCCGGGCGCCAACCCGCCGCAGCTCACCGGCAACGCCCTGCGCGAGACCACGCTGAACGCCCTCTACTCCGACACCGGCTTCCCGGGGCTGGCCGCGCTCATGAAGGCCGCCCTGACGAAGGCCACGCTGCCCCCGGCCGCCACCCCGCCGGACGAGATCCTGCAGAACACCGCCGCCACGGCCGCCGGCACGCTCTGCAACGACGTCGAATGGCCCGGCTCGCCCGCCGTCATCCAGCGGGCGGTGGATCGGGAGCGGGCGGCCTACCCGCTCACGGCGGGCATGCCGGTCAACATCGGGCCGTGCGCGTTCTGGCCGTACCGTCCGGCCGAGCGCCCGGTCCGCGTGACCTCCCGAGGCCCGTCGAACGTGCTGCTGGTGCAGAACCTGCGCGACCCCTCCACGCCGCACAGCGGGGCGCTGAAGATGCGGGAGGCGTTCGGCGCGCGGGCGCGCATGGTGAGCGTGGACGCCGGCGGGCACGGCAGCTACCTGGCCAACGGCAACGCCTGCGGGGACGCGACGGTGACGGACTTCCTGGTCACCGGCCGCCGCCCGGGCCAGGACACGCTCTGCCGGTAAGAGCTGACGTGTCCCTTACGCGGTTGGGAGATCCACTTGTTCTGGCGTGGGGTATCGGTGCCCGTGATCACGATCAGGAGGCACGGGAATGGCGGACTTTCCCATTGTTGTCGGTATAAATCGCACCCAGGATGGTTCCATAGCCGTCGCGGTGGGCGAGTCAGGCATGTACAGCCTGCAGAAGGAGCGGATCAGCCGCCGCAAGCACCACTGGGGCCGCCTCGGCGACCTGCCCGACCGCTACCTTCCGGCCATGCCGCTGCTGAAGGAGCCGGTGGACCTGGTCGTGGAGGGATACTCCTCCGACACCGAGATCGAGCACGTGTGCGCGTACCAGCAGGAGATGCGCGAGACGCTCGGGCTCAAGGACGGCGCGCCGATCGTGCTGGTCTCGCACCACCTCTCGCACCTCTACAGCGCGTTCTACCCCTCGCCGTTCGAGGCGGCGGCCGGGCTGGTGATCGGCGCGCAGGGCAGCCGGGTCAGGGACTTCACCGAGCACGTCGACCTGCCGCCGGGCACGGGCGGCGACCTGCTGGAGGTCGCCTCGTTCTACCGGTGCGCGCGCGGCCGGATCGAATGCCTGGCCAAGCAGCTCTGGGACGGGGACTGGTCCAGGCCCGCCGGGCTCGGCTGCTTCTACGCGCTGCTGACCAAGCTGTTGTGGCCCGAGGGTGAGGGCAACGAGGCGAGGGTGATGGGGCTGGCACAGTTCGGCGACCCGGACGCGCTCGCCCTGCCCGACCTCGACGTACGCGACCACGAGGTGCACATCCCGCCCGCCTGGACCAGGACGTTCACCCGCCGCGACGCCTTCGTGTACGAGCCGGGCGGCGAGGAGTTCCGCCGGGCCGCGAACCTGGCCGCCGCCGGCCAGCGTGCCTTCGAGCGGGCGCTGGCCGAGGTGGCCGGGTGGCTGCACGCCAGGACTGGCCTGGACGCGCTGGCCTTCGCCGGCGGCGCGGCCCTGAACTGCGCGGCCAACGGCCGGCTCGTCCGCGAGTCCCCGTTCCGCGAGGTGTTCGTCCCGCCCGCCCCGCACGACGGCGGCACCGCTGTGGGCTGTGCCCTGTACGGGCTCATCACCTGCCTCGGCGTGGACAGCCGCTTCCGCTGGACGGACGACTTCCTCGGCCCCCACCCGGACGAGAGCGAGATCGAGGCGGCCGTGCGCGGCCTGCCCGCCGACCTGTACGCCGAGCGGCCCGAGAACCTGGTGGACGAGCTGGCCGGGCTGCTGGAGAGCGGCCGCGTGGTGGGCCTGCACCGGGGCCGCAGCGAGTCGGGCCCGATGGCGCTGGGCAACCGCAGCATCCTCGGCGACCCGCGCAACCCGGACCTGCAGGACTACCTCAACTTCGAGGTGAAGGGGCGCGAGTGGTTCCGGCCGCTGGCGTCGCTGGTGCTGGCCGACCACGCCGAGCGGATCTTCGAGCTGGACCGCCCGGCCCCGTTCATGCAGTACACCGCCGCCGTCCGGCCGGAACACCGGGACCGGCTGCCGGGGATCACGCACGTGGACGGCACGGCCAGGCCGCAGACGGTCGAGCGGGAGAGCACTCCGTTCCTGCACACCCTGCTGACCAGGTGGAACGAGCGCACGGGCACGCCGGTGCTGATCAACACCTCGCTCAACGGCCCGGGGCAGCCGCTGACCGAGGCGCCGGAGCACTCGATCGAGACCCTGCGGGAGACCGGCCTGCACGCGCTGGCGATGCCCCCGTACCTGATCCGCAAGCGCGACGAGCCCCCGCTGCCCGGGGACCGCTAGCCGACACGAAATACCAGGTCAAGGCGGGTCTTGGGAATCCCGGCCGGTGCCGGGTACGGTCGATGCCATGCGCGCCTACCGCACCGGAACCGTGGCACTGGTCACGCTGGCCGTGCTGTCCGCCGGATGCGGCGGCGGCGCGGTGCCCGCGGCGCAGGAGGCGGCGCTGCCCGCCTCGCCGCCCGCCACCCAGTCGCCGGGCACCCGGTCGCCCGCCCCGAGCCCGCTGGCCGGGAAGGTCGTGGTGATCGATCCGGGGCACAACGGCGGCAACGCCGCGCACCCCGAGGAGATCAACCGGCAGGTCGACATCATCACCGGCCGCAAGGCGTGCAACACCACCGGCACCCAGACCGACGCCGGCTACCCGGAGCACGCCTTCACCTGGGACGTCGCCGGCCGGCTCAAGCCGATCCTGGAGGGGATGGGCGCCAAGGTCGTGCTCACCCGGCCCGACGACAAGGGCGTGGGCCCGTGCGTCACCGAGCGGGCCGCGATCGGCAACGAGGCCAGGGCGGACGCCGTGCTGTCCATCCACGGCGACGGCGCCGCGCCGGACGGGCACGGGTTCCACGTGATCATGCCGGGGCTGCTGCCCGGGCACAACGACGACGTGATCAAGCCGTCCCGCAGGCTCGGGCACGACATCCGCGACGCCTACCGCAAGGGCACCGGCATGCCGTACGCCACCTACACCGCCAATCAGGGCTTGCAGACCCGCACCGACCTGGGCGGGCTGAACCTGTCGAAGCGGCCGGCGGTGTTCATCGAGTGCGGCAACATGCGCAACAAGGGCGACGCCGCCAAGATGTCCGACCCGGCCTTCCGCCAGCGCATGGCCACCGCCCTGGCCGGCGGGCTCAAGCGCTTTCTGGGCTAGCGTACGCGCGCAGGAACACCGCCACGGCGGACTCCGAGAGGCGGTCGAGGTCGGCCTCCGTGTAGTGGTCGGCGCCGCCCCAGAACATGGCCTTGTTGACCGGGATCCACAACAGCAGGCCCACGAAGTGCTCGGCGGCCAGCTGCGGGTCGTCCGCGCGCAGCAGCCCACGCCCGGCCAGCCGCTCGAAGGCCGTGGCCATGGTCTTGAGCGAGCGCTCGAAGCCCTGCTCGTACCAGGTGCGGCCGAGGTCGGGGAAGCGGTCGGCCTCGGCGATCACCAGCCGGCGCAGCCGCAGCAGCTCGGGCCGCATGAGCTGGTCGAGGAAGCGGCGGGCCAGCTCGCCGAGGTCCTTCGCCAGGTCATCGCTGTCGTCGAGGGTCGCCGTGATCATCTTGGCCAGCCCCTCCACCTGGCCGGTGGTGTCCATGATGATGCTGGTGAAGAGCTGCTCCTTGTCGGTGAAGTGCTTGTAGACGGTCTGTTTCGACACGGCGGCCAGTGAGGCCACCTCGTCCATGCTGGTGCCGACGTAGCCGTTGCGCAGGAACACCGGGAGCGCCGCCTCCAGGATTTGCCTGCGCTTGCGTGCCGCCCGGCCGTCCTCTTCCGCTGCCATGACCGCCCTCTCTCGTCCGACGAAAACAGAGTACTAGACAGTTCCGTACTGATGTGAGTACTGTACCGTCTAGTTCCGAAGATGAACAAGGATGGAGACGTCATGAGCGACCTTCAGCAGCAGGTGCAGGAAGCGGCCGACAGGCTGGTCGAGTCCGGCGAGGAACGCGGCCTCCAGGTGGCCGTCTACCGGGACGGCGTCCAGATCGTGGACGTGGTCGCGGGCGTGGCCGACCCGGAGACCGGGCGGCCGGTCACCCCCGACACGCCGTTCTACAACTTCTCGATCGGCAAGGGCGCCACCGCGACCGTCGCGCACGTGCTGGCCGAGCGGGGGCTGTTCGGTTACGACACCCCGGTGGCCGAGCTGTGGCCGGAGTTCGCGCGGCACGGCAAGGAGGGCGTCACCGTACGGCACGTGCTGTCGCACACGGCGGGCGTGCCCGGAGTGCCGCTCGACACCACGCCCGAGGACGTCTGCGACTGGGGCAAGATGGTCGCCGCGCTGGAGGACGCCGAGCTGTGGTGGGAGCCGGGCACCAAGGTGGGCTACCACGCCTACACGTTCGGGTTCCTGGTCGGCGAGATCGTCCGGCGGGCGACCGGCAAGCCCATCTCCCAGGTGCTGCGGGAGGACGTGGCGGGCCCGCTGGGCGTGGCCGACGAGCTCTACTTCGGGATGCCGGAGAAGGAGCACTCGCGGCTGGCGAGGCTGGAGGACGTGCCGATGGACATGTCGGCGTTCGGGGAGATGCCGGCGGACCTGCCGATGTTCAAGGCGGGGCCGATGACGCTGATGCCGAACGCGGAGCTGGGCAGCCGGCCCGACTATCTGTCGGCCGACATCCCCGCCGGGGGCAAGACCTCGGCCAGGGCCATCGCGCGGATGTACGCGGCGCTGCTCGGAGAGGTGGACGGGACGCGGCTGATCGCGTCCGAGCGGCTGCGCGAGGCGACTGCCGCGGTGTCGAGCGGCATCGACGAGGTCTTCGGCATGCCCTCCACGTGGGGCCTGGGCTTCGGCATCGGCGGCCCGGCCTCCACGGCCGAGGAGAGCCCGACCGTCTTCGGGGTGCCGGGGGCGGGCGGCAGCGCCGCCTGGGCCGACACGGCGACCGGCATCGCGTTCGCGCTGACCAAGAACCGGCTCACCAACGACTTCGCGGCGGCCGAACTGCTCGGCGGCATCGTCAACCGGGCCTAGCCCGGACCTGGCCCGGCCTGTGCGGGCTCAGCCGTCGCGGCACAGCGGCTTGCCGCCGACCACGCAGGCGATGTCGTCCAGCTGGCAGCTCAGCAGGGTGCCGTCCATGCCGAGCACCAGCACGAGGTCGCGCCGGTATGAATGGGCCAGCATGACCCTGCCGACGACACCGTTGTCCAAGATCACGGTCGGGCGGCCTGCCGCGTAGTCCATGCCCTCGTGGCTCCTCTCAGGTCCGGAACGAGCCCCGCACCGGACCCGTCCCCACCAGGATGCACAGGCTCGGGCCCTGAGCGCATCGGTCGGGCGGCTGTATTTCAGGTCCGTCCGGGGAAGGACCCACTGCTTGCGTGGACGACGCTACTAGTGTTTCCGGAGGTGCACCGGTGTCAGCAAAATCCCGGCATTCCTCCCTGCGGATACGCGGTGAAGTGAGAACGTGTTCTATTCAGCCGGTCTGACCGGCCGATGGGCACGTCGCGCGGCGGCCGGAAACCAGCTAGTAATATGTCGCCCAAGTTGTTCGCGGCGAAGGAGACGGCCACCCGTGACCGAGCTAGAACGCGTTCCGCCCGGTGTGGACCCGAGTGTCCCGAGCTCCGCCAGGGTGTACGACTACCTGCTCGGCGGCAAGGACAATGTGGCGATCGACCGCGCCGTGGCCGAGAAGCTGCTCGCGGTCGCCCCCGACACCCGCCTCGTCGCCAGGGCCAACCGCCACTTCCAGGTCGAGGCGGTCCGGCACCTGGCCGAGCAGGGGATCCGGCAGTTCCTCGACCTGGGCACCGGCATCCCGACCTCGCCCAGCATCCACGAGACCGCCCGCACGGTGAGCCCCGCCTGCCGGGTCATCTACGTCGACTACGACCCCGTGGTGCGGCTGCACGCCCAGGTGCTGCTGGCCGACGCCCCGGGCGTCGCCGGCATCCAGGCCGACCTGCGCCATCCGGCGGAGATCCTGGCCGACCCGCACGTCACGGGGCTGATCGACTTCGACCAGCCGGTGTGCGTGCTGATGGTCGGGGTGCTGCACTTCGTGATGGACGAGGAGGACCCGGCCGGCATCGTGGCCGCCTTCAGGAAGCGCATGGCGCCGGGCAGCCACCTGGTGGTCTCCCACGCCATGGCCGAGAGCTCCGCTGACGCCATCGCCCAGCTCCAGATGGCGACGGCGGGCTCGCCCGCGCAGGCCCGGTTCCGCACACGGGACGAGGTGCTGCGGCTGTTGGACGGATTCGAGCTGATCGGGCCCGGCCTGGTGCCCGTCCAGGACTGGCACCTCGGTCCCGACGAGGCCCACCTCCCCCTGCTGGACGAGATGCCGAAGCTGCGCGTGGACGGGGCGGTCGGCCGGCTCAGAGCTTGATGCCCTTGATGATCCTGGCGAGCTCTGGCACGAGGGGCCGGCCGGCCATCACGGTGACGACGACGCCCTTGCGCTCCACCCAGCCGGCGTACCGGCCGTGGCCGTCTCCTGGTCGGTGCCGCCTGTCTGCAGGCGGCGCACCTCGTCCATGAGTCCCATGCGCCGCAGCACGGTCTGGTGGGTCTCACCCTTGAAGTCGACGGCCTGGCCGCCGGGGACGCAGGGCCAGGGCCTTCTCGCTCGACGACGGTGACGGTGCAGCCGTAG
Organism: Nonomuraea sp. NPDC049709; assembly: GCF_040674815.1. Lineage (NCBI taxonomy): Bacteria > Bacillati > Actinomycetota > Actinomycetes > Streptosporangiales > Streptosporangiaceae > Nonomuraea > Nonomuraea sp. NPDC049709. Next base: position 95,422 of record NZ_JBFANM010000006.1, on the reverse strand, counting down.
CGGATGAGCCCGTGGGCCAGGGCGGGGCCCGCGATGCCGGCGCCGGAGATGAGGACGTTGCTGTTTCGCATGCCACGAAGCTTCGTGAGCAGCGCTGACGGCGGGGCGACTACCGGCTGACAACGGCCCGGAGGGCTGTCAGCGCCTCGTCCCGGCTCATGGCCGCGCCCCTGGCGTACGCCGCCGCGAACGCCTCGGGCCCGAGGATGCCGGTGGCGCCGGCGGCGGTCACGGCCACGTCGTGATCCCCGACCACGGCCATGCCCCGCACCGCCGCCCCGACACCGAGCAGCATCGCCGCCGTCTCAGCCGCCGCCTCCCGCCCCTTCCCCGCCGCCCCTCCGCTCCCCGGCCCGCTCCCCGGCCCGATCGGTGACGCGGACTCCGGTCCCGAGGCCGCAGCCTCGTGCGTCGCCTCGAAGAGGGCCTGGCCGGCCAGCCCTTCCGCGACCTCGGCGACGTCATTCGCCAGGGGCGAGCCCAGCGCGGCCGCCAGTGCCTCGGCGTGCATGCGCGCCGCCCGTTCGGCATCGCCCTGGGCGGCCGCCAGCCGTCCCAGCGCCGTGTACACGCGTGACCGCGTCCCTCCGGCGGTGAACGCGCCGGTCTCCGAGCCGGACCGCGCCACGTCGAGCCGCCGGGCGGCCTCGGGCAGGTCGCCCTGGAGCCGCGAGATGTCCCCCAGCTGCAGCTGCACCCATGCCATCAGCTCCGGCCGGCCCAGCCGCCGCTCCAGCTCGGCCGCCCGCTCGTTGTCGGCACGGGCGGCCTCGGCGTTCCCCGCCCGCCAGTGCGCGTTGCCCCTCCTGCTCAGCACGTCCGCCAGCTCGTCGAGCGCGCCGAGCTCCGTGAACAGCCCGAGCGCCCGGTCCCACAGCTCCATCGCCCGCGGCCAGTCACCGCGCCAGCTCGCGATCAGGGCCAGCCAGTCGTACGCCTGCCCCATGCCCCACCGCTCGCCCACCGCGCCGAAGTCCGCCAGCACCCGCTCCAGCTCGGATTCCGCCTCGGCGAGCAGACCGCCGTGCAGGGTCATCAGCGCGCTGCCGAGCCGATCGAGCGCCCGGCTCCACGGGTCGGCGCTGAGCATCCGCCGATCCTGCTCCGACATCATCCCGCCCTCGGGCGGCCCGGCGATCATGCCCCAGAGCGCCACGCCGAACCGGTAGCGCATCGGCCGGTCGAACGACCCGACGATCGCCCGTGCCCGCTCCCAGTGCGGTGACCCCGCCTCCGGTACGGCGTGCAGCACGGCCATCACGTATTCCTCGGCTCCGGCTTCCTGGGCTTCGTGAGCGAGGTGGTCGGGCGGCCCGGTGCCGACGGCGTCGAGCAGGCGTACGGCGTGCCGGGTGGCCTGACCGCGCCGCCCGGTCAGCCACCAGTACATGCCCAGCGCCGCCACCAGCCGCAACGCCGTGGGCCTGTCGTGCTCCACGCTCCAGCGCAGCGCAGCCTGCAGGTTGGCGTTGTCGGCCGACAACCGGGCCAGCCACTCCAGCTGCTCCTCCCGGTAGAGGTGGTCGTCGGCGCGGCCCGCGAACTCCAGGAACCAGGCGGCGTGCGCCTGCCGCAGCCTGGCCTCCTCGCCCGCCTCCGCCAGCCGCTCCAGGCAGAACAGCCGGATGGTGTCGAGCATCTGGTAGCGCTCGCCGTCGGTCTCCACCAGCGACTTGTCCACCAGCCCCGCCAGCGTCTCCGCCGGCTCCGCCACCCCCGCGTACCCGGCCGGTGCCTCCTCCGCGCCGGTCGGGTGGCAGACGCGTTCCACCGCCTCCAGGGTCGCGCCGCCGGCGAACACCGACAGGCGCCGGGCCAGTGCCTGCTCCTCGGCGTCCAGCAGGCTCCAGCTCCACTCCACCACCGCGTGCAGCGTCCGGTGGCGGGCGGCGGCGGTGCGGTCGCCGCGCGAGAGCAACCGGAACCTGCCGTGCTCGGCCAGCCGGTCGGCGATCTCCGCCACCCCGAACGTACGCACCCGGGCCGCCGCCAGCTCGATCGCCAGCGGCAGGCCGTCGAGCGCCACGCAGATCCGCAGCACCGCGTCCAGGTTGGCGGGATTGACGGTGAAGCCCTGCCGTACGGCCGCCGCCCGGTCGGCGAACAGCCTGACCGCCGGGTAGCCGAGCGGGTCGTCGGCCCCGGGCGGCGGGGTGGGCAGGGGTGCGAGCGGGACCAGGTGCTCGCCGGTGAGGCCCAGCGGCTCGCGGCTGGTGGCCAGGACGGTCAGGCCGGGGCATCGGGCCAGCAGGTGGCGGGTGAGCGTGGCGGCCTCGTCGATGACGTGCTCGCAGTTGTCCAGGACGAGGAGGAGGTCCTGCTCGGCCAGCGCGGCGACGAGCCGGCCGGCGGCCTCGTCGCCGTCGGCGGCGGGTGGCCTGAGCGCGGGCTCCCGCAGCCCCAGCGCCCCGAGCACGGCCCGAGCCACCTGCCCGGCACCCCCGTCCACAAGCGACAGATCCACGAACACCGCCACACCGGCTCCGCTCCGGCCCACCTGACCGGAGCGACCCGTCGCCCCCGCATCGGTTCGGTCCGGCGGGCGGGAGTCGTCCGGCACGTCGGCGGCGGTGCGGCCCGTGAGGCGGGGGCTGCCCGCCACCCCGGCACCGGCGGCTCGGCTCGTGAGGTGGGAGGTGCCCGCCGGGTCGGCACCGGTCCGGCCCGGCCCGCGTGAGTCGGTCGGCAAGCCGGGGTCGGTCGGCAAGCTGAGGTCGGTCGGCAAGCTGGGGTCGGTTGGTAGTTCGGGGTCGGTCGGCAGGTCGGGGTCGGTCGGTAGGCCGGGGTCGGTCTGCAGGCCGGTGGTGGGGCGGGCGGGTGGGCCGGGGCGGGTGATGGCTTCGATGGCGAGGCGGGTCTTGCCGGTGCCGCCCGGGCCGACGATCGTGACCAGGCGGGCGGTGGGGAGCAGAGCGCCCAGGCGGGCCAGCTCGTCCGCGCGTCCCACGAAGCTCGTGAGCTGCGCGGGCAGCCCCGTCACCACGGTGCGCTCCCGCTCGCCCCGCAGGATCTCCAGGTGCAGGGCCGCGAGCTCGGGTGAGGGGTCCGTGCCCAGCTCCTCGGCCAGCAGCCGCCGCCCCTCGTCGTACACCGCCAGCGCCTCCGCCGGCCGCCCCGCCGCGTGCAGGGCCCGCATCAGCAGCCCGCGCGGCCGCTCCCGCAGCGGGTGGGCGGCCAGGAGCTCGCGCAGCCCGGCCGCCGGGCTCGCCTCGGGCAGGGACAGTTCGGCCTCGAACAGGTCCTCGGTGGCCGCCAGCCGCAGCTCCTCCAGCCGCAGCGCCTGCGGCCCGGCGAACGGCGCGTCCGCCACGTCCGCCAGCGCCGGGCCGCGCCACAGCTCCAGCGCCGATTCCCACCGGGCGGTGGAGGCGGTGTGGCGGATCGAGTCCGCCAGGGTCATCGCCGGCCTGGCCCGCATGGTCCACGACATCGGCCTGGCGGAGGAACTCGCGCAGGACGCGCTCGTGGCCGCCCTCGACGAGTGGCCGCGCAACGGCATACCTGACAACCCGGGTGCCTGGCTCATGCTGACCGCCAAGCATCAGGCCATCGACCAGTTCCGCCGCCGCGACACCTACGAGCGCAAGCTGCAGGAAGTGGGACGGGACATGGAGCTCCGCCAGGAATCGGCCGAAGCCGAGCTCGACGACGCGCTCGACGACCACATCGGTGACGACCTGCTGCGGCTGATCTTCACCCTCTGCCATCCGGTGCTGCCGGCCGAGGGCCGGCTCGCCCTCGCCCTCCGCCTCCTGGGCGGCCTCACGACCGAGGAGATCGCGCGGGCGTTCCTCGTGCCCGAGCCGACCGTGGGACAGCGGATCTTCCGCGCCAAGCGTACGCTCGCCGACAAGAAGGTCCGGGTCGAGCTGCCGCCGCCCGGCGAGCTGCCCGACCGGCTGGCGTCCGTGCTGGAGATCATCTACCTGATCTTCAACGAGGGTTACGCGGCCACCGCGGGCGACGACTGGACCCGGCCGTCGCTGTGCCAGGAGGCCATGCGGCTGGGCCGCGTCCTAGCCGGGCTCATGCCGGACGAGGCCGAGGTGCACGGCCTGCTGGCGCTCATGGAGATCCAGGCGTCGCGCATCCCGGCCAGGACCGCGCCCGACGGCTCCCCCGTCCTGCTCCTCGACCAGGATCGCAGCCGCTGGGACCGGCTGCTCGTCCGCCGCGGGCTGGCCGCGCTGGGCCGTGCCGAGGCGCTGGGGAAGCTGGGCCCGTACAGCCTGCAGGCCGCCATCGCCGCCTGCCATGCCCGCGCCCTGACCCCCGAGGCGACCGACTGGGAGCGGATGGCCGCGCTCTACCGCGTGCTCGCCCACGTCACCCCCTCGCCGATCGTGGAGCTGAACCGCGCGGTCGCCGTCGGCATGGCCCACGGACCCGCCCGTGGCCTGGAGATCGCCGACGCCCTACGGGACGAGCGCGCGCTGCGCGGTTACGTCCAGCTCCCCGCCGTCCGCGGCGAGCTGCTGGCCAGGCTGGGGCGGGCCGAGGAGGCGGCGGCGGAGTTCGGCCGCGCCGCGGAGCTGACCCGCAACGAACGCGAGCGCGACCTGTTCCGCGCCCGCGCCACCGCTCTGAAAGATTCCTGATCCCCGAAAGGTTTCAGAGGCGACAATCCGAGGTCAGAACCTCCTGTCGGACACGCTGATGCAGCATGTTGCCGAAACGAGCGGGGCGGAGGACTTCGCCCCCGGGTCGCGCATCTGCGCCCAGGGCTGGGAGATCCGGGACGGCGTGCACAACAGGGGACGCACCTGCTTCACGCTGGGCGAACAGGACCGGCGCCGGGGCGGTGGCCGGCCAGGTGACGGCAGCCGCGATCAGTGCCGCAGCCTGAGCAGGGCCAGTGCGGGTGCCGCCGCGATGGCGGCCATCACGAGCGCGGCCTGGGCGAGCAGCCCGGCGGCCAGCAGCGGCGTGACGACGGCGGCGCCGATCGGGGGCGTCGCCTGCATGAGCGTCCTGAGTACGGCGAAGCCCCGGCCGCGCAGCCGCGCCGGGATGCGCGCCATGCGCAACGACTGCGCCCACACGGTCATCGGCGCGCTGAACAGGCCGATGACGAGGTAGCCCGCGGCCACCGTCATCGTGTGGGGTGCGGCCGTCAGCGCCAGGAAGCCGGTGGCGGCGACGAGCTGGACTGCGGCGACGGCTCTGATCGGCCGGGCGCGAGGAGCCCGGGCACCGGCGATCGCCGCACCGGCCAGCTCGCCCGCGGACAGGGCGGCCAGCAGCAGGCCGAGCGTCTCCGGCCCGCCGTCGAGCCGGGTCTTGGCCAGCCAGGGACCGGTGACGATCAGCATGCCCAGGGCGATGTTGAAGGCCATGAACGCGAGCGTGGTCGCGACCAGCACCCGGTCGCGGAACAACGTCAGAACGCCGCCACCCGACGGGACGACGGCCGCTCTCGCCTGCGGCCGGAGGGGCCGGCGGACGGCGAGCGCCGCCGCGGCGAACAGCGCGTACGAGACCGCGTCGAAGGCCAGCACGGCCTCACCGCCCAGTCCCGCGATCAACACCCCGCCGAGCCCCGGCCCGACGATGCCGGCGACGCCGAAGCTCAGGCTCTCCAGCGCGTTGCCCGCGTCCCGCTCCTCCTCGGGAAGGAGGTCGGAGATCGCCGCCGGGAACCCGGCGAGCGGCACCATCTTGAACAGCCCGTACACCGCCGCCACGACGAACGGCAGCGCCGCGGGCACCTCCCCCGCCAGGGACACGACCGGGATCGCCGCCATCGCCACACCACGGACCACGCTGTCGGCCGCCAGCACGTACCGCTTGTCGAACCGGTCCAGGATCGGCCCGCTCAGCAGGCCACCCGCGAACACCGGCAGCGTGTAGCAGACGGTCAGCAGCCCCAGCCGCTCGACGCCGCCCGGCTGGGCCAGCACCAGCCACGTCAGGGCGACGAAGGTCATCCCGTCCCCCACCAGCGACACGGACGAGCCCAGCCACAGCAGGCGGAAGTCACGCCGGGACCACACCCGGCGATAGGTGGCCGACCGGCCAAGGAGATGGTTCACGCGGCCAGCCTGGCCGCGGCCCGGCCTCCGGCGCTGGCGGGCATCGGCCGGGAACGTCGGCGTCCGATGCCCGCTGGTCCCGTTCGCCCAGGTAGGGCACCCTGAGAAGGGTGATTGACGAGGAGGTCGCGTTCGCGGCCATGGAGAGCCGCGACCCGCGCTTCGACGGGTGGTTCTACGTCGCCGTCACCACCACCGGCATCTACTGCCGCCCGAGCTGCCCGGCCGTCATGCCGAAGCCGGGCAACGTCCGGCTGTTCCCGACGGCGGCGGCGGCGCAGGTCAACGGGTTCCGCGCGTGCAAGCGATGCCGTCCCGACACCGCTCCGGGCTCGCCGGAGTGGAACACGCGCACGGACCTGGTGAGCCGGGCGATGCGCTTGATCGCCGACGGCGTCGTCGACCGTGAAGGCGTGGCCGGGCTGGCCGCGCGCCTCGGGTACAGCCCGCGCCAGGTGCACCGCCAGCTCGTCGCCGAGGTCGGCGCCGGGCCCCAGGCCCTGGCCAGGACGCAGCGGGCGCAGACCGCCCGGATGTTGCTGGAGGCCGGTGCGCTGCCGGTCAGCGACGTGGCGTTCGCGGCCGGGTTCGCCAGCATCAGGCAGTTCAACGACACCATCAGGCAGGTGTACGCGACCACGCCGAGCCGCCTGCGCGGGGCCACGAGCGGCGCCCGCGCGCCCGGAGCCCTCGCGCTGCGGCTCGCCTACCGGCCGCCCATGGACGTCGCCGCCGCGCTGGACCACCTCGGCGCGCGGGCGGTCCCCGGCATCGAGGCCCACGGTGACGGCGCCTACCGCAGGTCGCTGGCGTTGCCCCACGGCGCGGGGGTCGTCACGTTGCGGCCCGGGGCCGACCACGTGGCCTGCGAGCTGCGGCTGGAGGACCTCAGAGACCTGACCGCGGCCGTGCAGCGCTGCCGCCGGCTGCTCGACCTGGACGCCGACCAGCAGGCCATCGACGCCTTCCTGGGCGCGGACCCGCGGCTCGGTCCGCTGGTCGCGCGCCGCCCGGGCCTGCGGGTGCCCGGCTGCGCCGACCCCGCCGAGCTGGCGATCCGGGCCGTGCTCGGCCGCCGGCCGCGCGCCGCGGGGACGCGCGCCCGGCTCGCCACCCTGGTCAGCACGTACGGCAAGCCGCTCGCCAGGCCCTTCGGCGAGATCACGCACCTGTTCCCCGACGTGACCACGCTGGCCGAGGCCGATCCGGCCGGGCACACCCTCCTCGAACTGGCCCGAGCGCTCGCCGACGGAACCATCAGGCTGGACGACGACCCGCACCGGGTGCGCGACCGGCTGGGCGCCCTGCCGGGCATGAGCCGGTGGGCTCTGGCGTACATCCGCATGAGAGCCCTCGGCGACCCCGACGTCCTCCTGCCGGACCGCGCCGTACGCCAGGCCGTGCGGCGCCTGGGCGCCCTGCCCGACCGCTGGCGCCCCTGGCGCTCCTACGCCACGCGGCACCTGGAGCTCATGCGCCGGGCGCCGCCGGCCGGCGGGGCAGCAGGAAGCTGACCGCGACGGTGAGCGCCAGGAGGGCGAGGCTGACCCAGATCGTGACGCCGAAGGCCGCCCCGTAGCCGCGCGGCTCCAGCAAGGGGAAGAAGATCACGCCGATGACGGCGACACCGGCGGAGGCCGCGAGCTGGGCGACCGTGTTGAACAGGCCGGAGCCCGAGCCCGCCTGCCCGGCGGGGACGTCCTCCAGGGTCAGCTGGGCCAGCGGGGCGACGGTCAGGCCCATGCCGGCGCCGCCGACGAGCACGCCGGGCAGGAAGGCGAGCCAGCCCGTGTCCGGCGTCGCGGTGGCCGCCGTCATGGCCAGGAGGGCGAACCCGGCGGCCAGGACGGCGAGCCCGAGCTGCACGGTCACCCGGCCCAGCCTGGGCAGCAGCACCGCCGCACCCAGACCGGCGGCGACGGTGGTGGCGATCGGCCAGGGCAGGATCGTCACCCCCGCCTCCAGCGGCGCCATCCCCAGGCCGGACTGCAGCAGCTGCATGAACGTGAAGAAGAAGCCCATCACCGGTATGAAGAACAGGAACTGCACCAACAGCCCGCCGCCGACCGAGCGCACCCGGAAGAGGGACACCTCCACCAGCGGGGAACCGCCGCGGCCGGCCAGCCGCCGCTGGTGGCGGTGGAATCCGGCCAGTACGGCCACGCCCGCGACCAGGCAGGGGTACGTCCACACCGGCCAGGGAAGCTCCTCGCTGCCCGCGATGAGGGGGTAGAGGATCAGCAGCACGCGATGGGACGGCTGAACGACCTCGTCGCGCAGCGGGTCGGCGTCGGGCCCACGGACCTGCTGTGCCTGCACTCCCTCAACCGGGAGGGCCCCAGCACCGCAGGCGCGCTGAGCGCCCGGCTCGGCCGTACGACGGGTGCCATCACGCAGATGATCGACCGGCTACAGAAGGCGGGATATGTCCGGCGCACGCGGCATCCCGACGACCGCCGCAGCGTCGTGATCGAGGCCGTGCCCGAGGCGCTGGGCAAGGTGGCCGAGCTCTACGCCGGGCTGGACGAGCGCAGCCGCCGGCTGATGGGCGGGTACTCCGCGGAGCAGCTCGAGGTCGTCCACGACTTCCTCGTCGCCACCCACCGGAGCGCCGTCGAGGAGTCCGACCTGCTGGCCCGCTGAGCAGGCGCGGCGCTCAGCGGCCAGGAGAGCGACTGGGCCCGGGACTCATTCGCCCAGGGATCGCCAGATGCGGTCGGGCAGGATCCGCGCCGACTCCTCCAGGTCGATCTCCGGCGCCCCGGCCAGCCACCGCCTGGTCACCTCGGCGACCGGGCCGATCAGGAGCATCTCCACCTGCGCCACCGGCAGCCGCGCGACCGTGCCGGCGTCCATGTGGCCGCGGATCCAGCCGTTCAGCCGCTCCAGCCGGGGCGCCTTGGCCGCCGCGATGCGTTCCGCGTACGGCCCGAGGTCCAGCGCGTACGGCGCCGCGTGGATGAAGCGGGCCTTGTCCGGGTGGTCGGCGGTGAAGCCGAGGTAGGCCACCACCGCCCGCCGCACGCCGTCACGGGCGTCCGCGGCCTCCTCGACGGCGGCGCCCATCCGGTCGAGGAGCTCGTCCATGCAGCGGCCGTACAGCGCGGCGGCCAGCCCTTCGAGGCTGCCGAAGTGGTGGTACAGGCTGCCCATGCTCACGCCGCTGCGCGCGGTCATGGCCCTGAGGGTGAAGTCGCCGGGGTAGACCTCCAGGGCCGTGTCGAGGAGCTTGCGGATCGTCTCCTCGCTGCGCTTGTGCTGGGTCACCGCGCCGCCGTCAGCTCCGCGGCCTCGTCCCAGATGCGCCTGGCCAGGTCGCCGTCCAGCGCCGGCCCCCGCAACGGGACCTCCTCGGTCAGGTCGAAGTAGCGGCCGGTGCCCGTGGCGCCCACCAGCGCCACGACGGGCCCGGCGCCCTCCTCGGGCGTGGCCCACTTGCGTTTGACGGCCTTGAGCAGCCATCCGAGGGGCCCGCGCCGGTCGCCCAGCCCGGTGCGGACCACGCCCGGGTGCACGGCGTCGATCGTGATCCCGGCCTCCCGCCAGCGCTCGGCGAACAGCGGCACGGTCAGCAGGTTGCACAGCTTCGTGTCGGCGTACGTACGCATCGACGAGAAGTCCGCGCCCACGGCGGTCCGCCCCGCCTCAGCCCGGCCCCTGACGTAGAGCCCCGCGCTGACCTGCACCACCCGCCCGAGCCGGTCCTCCAGCAGGTGGTTGAGCAGGAACGGCGCCAGATGGTTGACCGCGAAGGACTGCTCCAGCCCGTCCTCGGTCAGGACGCGCCGGCTGGGCCAGACCCCGGCGTTGTGGACGAGCACGTCGATGCGCGGGCACCGGGCCCGGAGCGCGTCGGCCAGCCGCCTGACGGACGCGACCGTGGTGAGATCGCCGGCCACGGGCTCGACGTCCCCCCGGATCCCCGCGGCGGCCCGCTCCCCCTGCTCCGGGTCCCGCGCGACCAGCAGCACCTTGTGCCCGTCGCCGGCCAGCCGCGCGCACACCTCGTGCCCGATGCCGCGGTTCCCGCCGGTCACCACCATGATGGACGCCATGTAGAGCATTTTTCTAGAGAACTGCTCTGAATTCAATGGTCCTGGTAGAGGAGCGTGAGCAGGGGGCGGGTCAGGGCGGCCATCTCGGCCGGGGCGCGCGGGCAGTCGCGCTGGAGCCAGTCGACGGCCACGCCGAGGAGCGCGCCCGCGATGAAGGCGGCCGGCACGTCGTGCGGGGTGTCCGCGGCGCGGCCGGGCCAGCCGTCGGCGGGGCGGGAGCTGGCGTACGTGGCCGCCGTGGCGCGGCGGCGCACGTGGTCGATGAGGCGGGCGCTGCCCTGCGGCCCCAGCACGCTGCGGTAGAGGCCGGCGTGCTCGGCGAGGTGGGCGAAGAAGATCAGCAGGGTGTCGGACTTGGCCTGCGACGGGCCGGGCGACGCGAGGACGTGGCCCGGTATGGCGTCGATGAGCTCGTCGATCATCTCCGTGCAGGCGGCCTCGGCCAGCTCGTGCACGTCGCGGTAGTGGTCGTAGAAGGTGGAGCGGCCCACGCCGGCCCGCTCGGCGACGTCGGCCACGCTGACCTTCGACAGGCTCCGCTCCTGGACGAGCTCGATCAGCGTGCGCCGCAGGGCGGCCTGGGTGCGTCGTGTCCGGCGGTCACCCTCGGCTCCGCGCTCTCTCATGGCCACGCACCCATCCTCGGACACCAGTCTGTTAACGTACATATGTAGCTTATCTATGCGGTCCACACCGAATGGGGAGAGCTTTGACCACTGACCCCGCTGCGACGCTCCAGACCACCCGCGGCTGCCCGTTCGCCCCGCCCGAGCAGCACCTGCGGCTCCTGCGCGAGCAGCCGGTCGCCAAGGTCACGCTGCCGACCGGGAGCGACGCCTGGGTCGCGGCCCGCTACGAGGACATCCGGACGATCCTCAGCGATCCGCGGTTCAGCGCCGACCGCCGCCACCCCGCCATTCCCCGGCTGAGCGAGCAGGGCGGGCAGGGGATGGCCGGTTCACCGCTGCCCAAGATGCTGCTGGAGATGGACCCGCCCGAGCACGGTCCGGCCCGCCGCGCGGTCGTCGGCGAGTTCACCGTCCGGCGCATGGCGGCGCTGCGGCCGCGCATCCAGCAGATCGTGGACGAGCACATCGACGCCATGCTCGACGGGCCCCGCCCGGCCGACCTGGTGACCGCGCTGGCCCTGCCGGTGCCTTCCCTGGTGATCTGCGAGCTGCTCGGCGTGCCGTACGCCGACCACGACTTCTTCCAGACGCACTCGGCCCAGCTCCTCAACCGCCGCGCCACCGAGCAGGAGCGCCAGCACGCCGTCCTGGAGCTGGCCATCTACCTCGACAAGCTGATCAAGACCAAGGAGCAGGAGGCCCCCGACGACCTGCTCGGCCGCCAGATCGCCAAGCAGCGCGACAACGGCGGCGTGGACCACCCCGCGCTGCTCTCCCTGGCCTTCCTGCTGCTGATCGCCGGGCACGAGACCACCGCGAACATGATCTCGCTCGGCACGTACACGCTGCTGGAGCACCCCGAGGCGCTGGCCGCGCTGCGCGAGGACCCGGACCGGACGGCCGGCGCGGTGGAGGAGCTGCTGCGCTACTTCACCATCGCCGAGTTCGCCATGGCACGGGTGACCCTGGAGGACGTGGAGCTCGGCGGGACGGTGATCCCCGCCGGGTCCGGCGTGCTCATGCTGGCCAACGCCGGCAACCGCGACCCGGAGGTGTTCGAGGACCCCCAGCGGTTCGACATCGACCGCGGCGCCCGCAACCACCTGGCGTTCGGCTACGGCGCCCACCAGTGCCTGGGCCAGAGCCTGGCCCGGGTGGAGCTGGAGGTCGTCTTCGAGACCCTCTTCCGGCGCGTCCCCGGCCTGCGGCTGGCCGTCCCCGCCGACCAGCTCTCGTTCAAGGAGGAGTCGACGGTGTACGGCATGCACGAGCTGCCCGTCACCTGGTGACCCTGAAGCTCGGGGGGCGGGCCGAGGCGTAGGCGCTCGGCCCCACCGGACAAGTCGGACTCGACACGCTCCGGCCCGGCGGCGCCGTGCGCGTGCGCGAACCGGACCTCGGCCGTCGCCCGCCCCCGGGAAGCCCGCTCGGCGTGCGGCCCCGGACCCCGCCCGAAGAGGAGCTGTTCGTCGAGGACCCCGACGAGCCGGTCCGAGGCGCGTAGGTAGCCACTGTCGCGGGCAGGCTGCCGCGGGCCTTGCGGCACGGCTACGGGCGGCCTCGTCCGGCGCTCCGCCATCACGGCCGCGACGCCCTCCCGCTCTTCGAGATCGGCGATGCCGTCGGCCGCCTCGTCGCTGTCAAACGGGCCTTCGAAGGGAACCGGGCGGTCCACCGTCCGTCCTTTCCGGAGAGAAGTCAATACAGTGAGGAGCCGAGTATGGCGAGCACTATGTCACCTTCAGCATGAAATGCATTCGGAGCGAATAGCCACTAATCTGTGAATGCACCGCTCAAAGTTGGAGCACAAGGGTCACACGGTTCTCTGGCGTCCCATCAAAACCCATTCCATGACATGCCATGGAGGTCTCGATCGTGCTCGAGCGCATCCATGTGGTCTTCATCCACGGATTACTTTCGTCGGCGAGGGCATGGACACAGTTCGCGGACCTCGTCGCCCGGGATCCCGCGATTTCCGCCACCGTAGTGCTCCATCATTTCGCCTACGATTCGCCCTTTGTCCGATTCCGTCTGGACCGGCGCATTGCCGAGGTGGACGATCTCGCCGACAGGCTGGAAACCTACCTGCGACTGGAGCTCGGCGACGCCGAAAGAATCATGCTCGTCACGCACAGCCAGGGCGGGCTGGTGGTCCAGAGATTCCTCGCCCGCACCCTCGCCAAGGGACGCGGCCGTGATTTGGTCCGCATCAAACGCATCGTCATGTACGCCTGCCCGAACTCCGGCTCGGAGTTCCTGCTCTCCCTCAGGCGGCTCACGTTCTTCTGGCGCAATCCTCAGGAACGACAGCTCCGCCCCTTCACGCGTGCCGTGGTGGAGGCCCAGGAAGCCGTCCTGAGGGCGGTGGTCAACGCCCAGGGGTGCAGCGACACCGAATGCCGCATCCCCATAGCGGCCTATGGCGGCGTGTCCGACAAAATAGTTCCGCCGATTATTTCCAAGTGGGTGTTCCCGGAGACCGGCCTCGTCGACGGCGACCATTTCACCGTCATACGGCCGGCCGACCATGACTCCTCGTGTTACCGCGTGTTCAAGGCGGCCCTCATGTCCGCCGACGAGCCCCTTCCGGCGGCGGGGCCGGGCACGGTGAAGCAGCTCGGGCCGGTCTCCATCGCCCCGCCGTTCGGGCGGCGGGACGCTCCCCTGCAGGGCCGGACGAAGCTGATCTCCTCCATCAGGTCGGCCAAGGGCATGTCCAACGTGCACGTCCTGGCCGGGCTCGGCGGCCTGGGCAAGAGCCGGCTGGCGCTGGAGATCGCCTATTGGGCGCAGCAGAACGGGCGGCGGATCTGGTGGGTCTCGATGCCTCAGGTCAGCTCCAGCATGCGGGAGATCGCCAACCAGCTCGGGGCCCCGGCCAAGCAGGTGGAGAGCGCCTGGGTGGGGGTCGGCAGCGCTTCGGACCTGGTCTGGCGCTTCCTGAACGAGTGTCCGGACAGATGGCTGCTGATCTTCGACAACGCCGACCATCCGGAGCTGCTCGGCCCGCTCATCGGCCAGGTCCCCGACGGCACGGGCTGGCTCCGCCCGCCGATGACCGACAAGGGAACGGTGCTGGTCACCACGCGCGACAGGAGGGAGAGCACGTGGGGGCCGTGGAGCACGGTGCATCGCGTACCTCCCCTGGAGGCCGGCGACGGCGCCGCGATGCTGATGGACCGCGTGGGGGACATCGGGGAGAGCGTCGAGGAGGCCAGGCTGCTCTCCGAGCAGCTCGGCGGGCTCCCGCTGGCGCTGCGGGCCGCCGCCGACTACGTGAAGTCGGAGGCCAACACCAGGATCAGGTTCGGGGACGACAGCATCAGGAGCTTCCGCCAGTACCGGACGACGATCAAGCGCCGGTTCGAGTCGCCACCGGGCTCGAACGGGCATGAGCTGGACGAGTCGCTGGGGCCGGAGATCGTCCAGAACGTCATCAACCTCTCCCTGGAGCTGCTCCGCAGCCGGGGCCTGCCTCAGGCCGGGGCGCTGCTGAAGCTGTTCGCCTGCCTCAACACCGCCCCGATCCCGTACCGGATCCTGCTGGACACCACGGTGCTGGCCGACTCGCCGCTCTTCAGCGACATCACGGAGGCGGACTATCACACGGCGCTGCGCGGACTGGAGGACCTCGGCCTGGTGGAGCCGGAGTCGCTGGCCAGTGTCACCGATCCGGAGCTCCACCACGTCCTCACGCTGCATCCCGTGGTGCACGGGCTGCTCCGGGAGAGCGAGGAGGTGCGGCAGCGGCGTGCCGACTACTACGGGCTCGACGTGCGGCTGCTGCTCAACGTCACGCAGTCCCTCTCGCCCGACCTGCCGGAGAGCTGGGCGGTGTGGGGGCTGCTGGCGCCCCACGTCATCGAGGTCTCGCGCAGCGCCCTGCTCGGCTCGCCTCCGGTCAACGACGTCGGGGTGCTCGCGGCCACCTTGGAGCTGTCGCGGATCACCCTTCGCTACCTGATCGTCACGGGTCTCATCGGCCCCGCCCAGGACCTGGCCGATCTGATCGTCGGCAACTGCGCGTCCTTCGGCTTCGACCGCGACGACAGGGAGATCCTCGGGATCCGCCACGAGCAGGGCCGGATCGCCCTCGAACGCGGGAACCCGCAGGCGGCCGAGGAGGAGCTGCGGCAGGTGATCGAGGCGCGCGCCCGGATCCTCGGGGAGAACCACGCCGACACGCTGGCCAGCCGGCACAAGCTGGCCAAGGCCATCTCCGAGCAGGGCCGGTGGGACGAGGCCGAACCGCTGCTCCGGTCGATCGTGATCGCCGAGAACGAGGTCAGGGGCCCCGAGCACTCCGACACCATGGTCGTGCGGCACAGCCTGGCGCGGGCGATCCTGGCCCAGGGCCGGCAGGCCGAGGCGGAACGGATGCTGCGCGACATCCTCGAGGTGCGCGACCGCATCTGGTCACCCTTGACGCCCGAGACGCTCTACACCCGCCAGACCCTGGCCAGGGCACTCATGGAACAGGGCAAAGTTCGCGAAGCCGAGGACGAACTGCGCAATGCCTTAAATCAGGAAGTGCGCCGCAACTCCCCCCTGGTAATGTCGCTCCGCCATACGGCCAGCCTGGCCCTGATCATGAAAGGCGAGTTGCACCAGGCGATCAGCGAACTCACCCTGCTCCTGGAGGATCGCCGTAAGGTGCTCGGCCTTAACCACCCCGAAACTTTTCGGACCAGCCAGCTTCTCGAGAAGATTCAGGGCATCCTCGACCAGGTAAAGAAGTAAAAGATTTCACATGGACATGCCTCATGCGGCGTGATACAAAACCTCGTGTCGCGCGAAAGAGAAGATGTAGCATGAAGAGCCCGGTTCACGATGCAGCAGAGGGGGCTTCCATGGCCGGTCCAGGCGCCGATTCGAGCAGCAAGGAGTTACCGCGCGCCCAATTGGAGATCGCCAGACGGATCGCCCGGGAGACTCTACAAGACGATCACAAAGCGCTGGAGCGAAGCCCCTGGTCGGCTTTTTGGGACACCATCCTCCACCGCAACGCCAAGTGAAGTCAGGATCTTAGATCGCCTTATAGAAGATTGGTGGGCACATGTCCTCCAACGACTCTCATGACCCGTTCTTTCGCGTGGTGACCTCCCCGGCTTTCCACCGGGATCACATCGCGGATTTATTGGCCGGGCGGTGCACTGCGATCCGGGTGTCCGGATTCATGCCGGAAGCACAGTGCGAAGAGATACTGCAGGCGCTGTTACGGGCAGAGTTCGACAGCTACGGCACCGAACGCGTCTATCCGTCGGTGATGCGCTTCGGGGTGGGGGTCAGCGATCACCGGCATGAGGGGAAGGTCACCGGCAGCTACTGGCCGGCGATCGAGGCCAGCCGCAAGGCCTGGAGCGATCTCGCGTTACCGTTCGACCCGTGGGAGTTCTGCCGTACGGGGCTGGCCAGCCACTGGCCGGGCACCGTGGCGGTGGGCCGGCGCGAGGGCCGCGAGATGGAGCCCGGCGTCGCGCGCGAGGCCAACCAGGGCTTCCAGGTCCACTTCGACGACGTGACCCGCGAGTTCTCCGAGCGGCTGCTGGACGCCAATCTGGTGGCGCAGCTCGCCTTCAACCTGTATCTGAGCGTGCCGGAGGAGGGCGGGGAAACGATCATCTGGCGGCATCGCTGGCAACCCGCCGACGAGGCGCACCGGCTGCCCCGGTCGTACGGCTACGCCCAGACCGTCGTCGGGGACGCCGAGCAGCTGGAGATCAAATCAGTGAAGGGCGAGGCGCTGCTGTTCGACCCACGTCTTTTCCACGCGGTTCGCCCGAGCCAGGGTGAACGGCGCATAGCGCTCGGCTTCGCCGTTGGATTGACCGACACGGGCGACCTGCTCACGTGGGGCTAGTCGCATACAACACGAGGGTTTTTGTGGAAGTCCTGAAATATGTCGCGTTCAGTACCACCCCTGCTGGTGGTAATCCCGCGGGAGTGATGCTCGACGCCACGGGCGTCGACGACGCGACGATGGCCAAGATCGCCGAACACGTGGGGTTCTCGGAGACGGCCTTCGTGGTGCCGAGGCCGGACGGCGGTCTCGACGTCCGCTATTTCAGCCCGCTCATCGAGGTGCCGTTCTGCGGCCACGCGACGATCGCCGCGGCCGTGGCCCACGCCTCGCGGCGGGGTCCCGGAGAGCTGCTGATGCACACCAAGGCCGGGCCGATCAGGGTCGACACGGCGGTGAACGCCGAGGGGCTCATGTGCGCCACCCTCGTCAGCGTGCCGCCGAAGACGGCCCCGATCCCATCGTCCGAGCTGTCCGGCCTGCTCGCGGCCCTGAAGTGGTCCCCGGCGGAGCTGGATCCGGCGCTGCCGCCCCGAGCCGCGTACGCGGGCGTATGGCACCCGGTCATCGCGGCCCGCACCCGGAGCAGGCTGGCCGAGCTGGACTACGAGATGCCGGTGCTGGCAGAGGTGATGCGGCGCAACGACTGGGCCACCGTCGACCTCGTCTGGCGGGAGTCACCGGAGGTCTTTCACGCGCGCAATCCGTTCCCGCCCGGCGGTGTCGTCGAGGACCCCGCGACGGGGGCCGCCGCCGCGGCACTCGGCGGATACCTGCGTGAGCTCGGGCTCGTCGAGGTTCCCGGCACGGTCACCGTGCACCAGGGCCACGACATGGGCCGGCCGAGCACGATCACCGTGTCGATCCCGGAGTCGCCGGACAGCGGCATCAGCGTCACGGGCACCGCGGTGCCGCTCTAGCCTCGGGATCACCACTCCAGCCTTGGGATCATCGCGGCGCCGCTCCGGCTTCGCGGCGCCGCTCCGGCTTCGGGGTCACGGCGTGGCTCCAGCCTCGGGAATCATGGGGGCGCCGCTCTGGCCTCGGGGGTCGCGACGCGCTCCGGTTTCGGGCGCCGACGGTGACCGCTGCCGCCTCAGGACCCGCCGCCGCAGGGCCCGCTGGGGCCTCAGCGCCCGCGCCGCCTCAGGACCCGCTGGGGCCTCAGCGGGCGTTGCCGCCTCAAGTCGCTGGGGCGGGCCTCAGGGGCGGCTGGGGGATCCAGGAGCGGCTGAGGGCTCAGGGGCGGCACTCGACGGTGATCTCGATCTCCACCGGGGCGCCCAGCGGCAGGTCGGCGACGCCGACGGTGCTGCGGGCGTGCCGTCCAGCCTCGCCGAAGACCGCGGTGAGCAGGTTGCTGGCGCCGTCGACCACGGCGGCCTGCCCCCGGAACCCCTCGGCGGAGGCGACATAGCCGACGACCTTCACCACCTGGACCACGTTCTCCAGTCCCACCAGGTCGTCCACGGCCGACAGGGCGGCGAGGGCGCACTGCCGGCTCAGCCGGGCGCCCGCCTCCGGCGTGACGTCCTCACCGACCCGCCCCCTCGCGCTCAGCTCGCCGTCGGCCATCGGCACCTGGCCGGCGACAAAGACGAGGTTCCCGCTGCGTACCGCCGGCGTGTAGGAACCCTTCGGCGGGCTCGTGGCCGGGAGCCGGAGGCCGAGCTCCTCGAGACGGGTACGTGGATCGGCAGGCATGGGCCGGCCCTCCTTCGTTCAGCCGGTAAGGGACAGCTGGCTCAGCGCCATGAGAGCGGTGACGGCGAGCAGCCGCACTCCCACGGAGATACTTCTTTCGTCCACGTCGAAAATGCCTTGGTGGAGGTCATAATCGCTCTGCCCCGGCGCGCGGACGCCCAGGCGGGCATATGCGCCGGGCACTTCCTGCAGGTAGACCCCGAAATCGTCGCCGCCCAGGCTCTGCGGCGCGGTGAATATCTTGTTCTCGCCGAGGACGAGCTGCGCCGCGTCCCGGAAATTGCCGACGCTGTTGCTCTCGTTGACGGTGGGGGGAATGCCGTGAATGTATTCCAGTGATGCCTCGATGTCATAGGCGGACGCGACCGAGCGCACCAGCTCCTCGATTATCCCGGGTGCCTGGCGCCGCGCCGCCTCGTCGAAACATCGCACGGTCCCTTCGGCAATGCCGCTGTCGGGCAGCAGTCCCTCCGTGGGGAGCGCTTTCAACGTGCCCCATACGAGGCTCAGGCTGGAGCGCGGGTCGATACGCCGGGACAGGGCCGCCGGTAACTCGGTGATGATCTTCGCAAGGGCGAAGATGAGATCCGGATGCCGCCCCGAAGCGGACATCCCCCCGATATGGACGCGCACTCTGTCGTACGCGCCGGTTATCGCGCCTTCGCGCAGCCCGACCTGTCCGACCTCGTATTTCGGCTCGCAATGCAGCCCGAAGATCCGCTGCACACCCGCGAGGCCGCCGGAGGCCACGACGTCCAGCGCTCCGCCGAGCGTTTCCTCCGCCGGCTGGAACACCAGGCGCACGGTGCCCGGCAGGAGTCCCTCATCAGCCAGGCCGCTCAGGAACAGGCCCGCGCCGAGCACCGCCGTCGTGTGGACGTCATGGCCGCAGGCATGACAAACGCCTAGGTTCGTCGACCGATAGGGAACGGACTTTTCATCCGTCAAACGCAGCGCATCGATATCCGCCCGCAACGCGACGATCGGTCCTTTTCCCGAGCCGATATCGCATATCGCACCGGTGCCTTTGGGAAGGCGGACGGCCGCCAAGCCCACCGCCTCGAGCTGGTGCAGGATTCGTTCCGTCGTACGAAACTCCTGAAAGCTCGCCTCGGGGTGCATGTGAAGATCGCGGCGAAAGGCCACCAGGCCCGGTTGGCGCCGCGCCAGGAACCCGTCCAGACGTTCCAGCCAATCCGGGTCCTGCGTTCTTCCCATGTCAGTACCTCCGACGATACGGCAAAGATCCCTTTTCGGGAGATCAGCTGACGACACGACCGTGCACTGGAGAGGGGTCAGGCGGGGAGTCGAGCATGTAGCATAGCCAGAGTATCTGGCGGACGCCCTGAGATCTCTACTATCCTCCCCAGAGGATCTTGGGATGTGGCATCGTTTGTGACGCGAAATGCTGCGGGGCTCCCGGGAGCGTAATAAAGCTCATATTTGCTTGAGCGCCACGAGAGCCGCGAAAGGCAGCGGGGGCATGGCCTTGTATTTCGCGAACCATTCGTCTGCGGTCGGCCGGTGATCAGGGCCGGGCCCGGTCGGCGTGAACTGTCTCAAGATTTCTCACGGATGGAGTCGATGGCATGGGATTAATAGCCGCGGAGGCCGGGTTCGACACTGCCCGGCAAGCGAATCCCCGGTCCATGCTCCGTGTTAGGGAGCGGATGCGGATCCTGGTCGTCAATCCGCAGGAGGGAAAGCTCCTGACCGAGCTCGGCCTGCGCCCCTACGGTGAGTGGATCGCCTCCGTGGCCCGGCTCGCCGGGTCGCAGATAGACGTCGTCGACGTGGCCGACGGCGCGGACCTGCCCGGCACGATCGAGGCGCACGGGATCATCGGCGGCGGGTCGGTGCACGCCGCCTACGAGGATCTGCGCTGGATCTACCGGACCAAGGAGTTCTACCGGTCCGCGCTCCGGCAGGGCATTCCGCAGTTGCACATCTGCTGGTCCCACCAGGCGCAGGTCATGGCGCTCGGCGGCGACGTCGGGGCGGGCGCGAACGGCCGCAGGGTCGGCATCGAGGAGTTGCGGCTGACCGCGGCCGGCCGGCAGGATCCGCTCTTCGCCGGCCTGCCCGACACGTTCGAGTTGTTCACCTCTCATGTCGACGTGGCGACCCGGCTTCCGCAAGGGCAACATGGGCAGGCCACCGAGCTCGCGTTCAGCAGCCACTATCGGCACGAGGCGCTGGCGTTCGGCTCGCAGGTGCGGACCTTCCAGCCGCACCCCGAGGTGGCCGCAGACCATCTCATCCCCTTGGCCAGAATGCGACGTGACACCCTTGCGAGCGAAGGGATCATCGGGCCCGGCGAGGCCGACTTCGAGGATTTCCTGACCGAGCTTCGCGAGGCGGACCAGCGCATCCGGAAGAACAACATGCGGATCTTCGAGAATTGGCTGACGCGTTTCGCCGCGCCGTTCTTCCTGATGAACCCGCTGCCGTCCCTCACCGTGGGCTGACCCGCCGGGCTTACGCCGGGACTCGCCGAGTCCCGGCGTAAAAGTCAGCCTGGTCGCGGCGTAAACGTCAGCCTGGCCGCGGCCCGGATCCTGAGACATGATGAACCACTTCCGTTGGTTGTTCGTTCACCAGGCACGGGATAGATGCCGGCCGAGGAGTGTCCAGGTGGCCGATTTGCGAAGTGTCATCGAAGGGTTGATCCGCCGGCCCGCGTTCTGGCGCGCGGATCCGCCGCTCCCCACCGTGCTGGTGACCGGTGACCAGGCGGTCGCCGCGATCCAGCAGCTGGCCGAACCGTTCGAGGACTGCGTGCCGTACGCCTTCGTCAAGGACGGCGAGCACGCCTCCGTCCTCGACCTGGTGAAATCGCTGGCGGGCGAGCACGGCCAGCTGGGCAAACCGGTCGGCGGGTCGCTCCTGCCGCCGCCCCGGTTCCCGCTCGCCCAGTTCGTGCTGTGGGCGAGGGAACAGCGCGACCTGCCGCCACCGGAGACGGGCACCTGGCCACCCGAGCCGCAGTCCCACACCGGCTACCGCGAGTTCAGGAAACGCCTCAAGTCCTGGCGCAGGCGCAGCAGCGGCGGCGACCGCGGGGTCAGGACGTCGGCGGACTTCCTCACGCGGGCCGCCACGACCTGGGTGCCGGTCGGCACCCTGGCCGTGTGGTGGGTCGGCGGCGCCTCCGACCTGGTCGGCGTCATCCCCTGGCTGTTCGGCGCCCTGGTGGCCCTGGCCGGCACCGCGGCGCAGGGCATGTTGTCGATCCGGGGCTCGCTGTTCATGCGCTGGCTCCGCACGACGCCCGCCCTGCGCAGGAAACGCTTCGAACGGCTCCCCCAGTACGCCCTGCGCCTGGCGAACTCGCCGGCCGAGGAGGTCGAGGAGTTGCTGGTCCACGCGATGATGCAGGACCTGCGCGACGCGTACAAGAAGTGGATCATCCCCTGGCCGAGCTGGGGCAGGGGCCTGTACGCGCTGCTGGCCGTGCAGGTGGACGATCCCCAGGGCACCAACGCGCGGTTCCTGGGCCTGATCGAGGAGATCACCAAGAAGAGCGGGCTGCTCGCCCCGATGGTGGTGCTGGCGGCCGTGCCGGAGATCCCGTCCAGGCCGCAGGCGCGGCCCGAGAATCTGGACAACCTGGAGGAGGTCGTCAGGCGGTGGCGCGGCGCGGCCCGGTTGGGCGTCCCCGACCTGCGCGTGGCCGTCGAGGCGACGGCGCCGCCCGAGGGCACGCCCGCGTACCGGCCGCCGCAGCCGCACCGCGCGCGGGCCCGGACCTACTGGGCGGTGATGGCGCTGCTGCTCGTCGTGCCGCTCGCGCTGGTCGGCTGGATCCAGCGCGACCGGGACGAGCACTGCGGCGGCCTGCTCTGGGCCGAGCGGATCGCGGGCGAGTGCGTCGGCATCGTCAACGCGACCCGGGCCACGCCCGACGGCCTGTTCGAGGGCGAGGTGAAGGACCTGATCAAGAAGATCGACGCGAACAACGTCTACGCGACGAGCTCGGGACGATACGTCAGCATGGTCCTGTTCGGCGAGTTCTCGATCCGGAAGACCGCGCCGGACGACACCCGCCTTCCCGCCGCCGTCTCCGAGCTCGCGGCGGTCGAGGAATACCAGCGGACGGTCACCAGCACCCCCCGGTTACGCATCCTGATCGCGAACGCGGGCGACAACTTCGTGCACGGGCAGCGGACGGCGCGGCTCATCACCGAGATGGCCGCCCAGGACCCGCACGTGATGGCGGTCGTGGGCCTGCCGCGCAGCGTGAGCGGCGTCAGCCAGGCGATCAAGGAGCTGCACCTCGCGAAGATCCCGATGGTGGCGAGCACGGCGACCGCCGACAGGCTCGGTTACGTCAAGAAGGACGACACGTCCCCCGATCCGGACAATCCCTCCCCCTACTTCTTCCACGTGGCGCCGACGAACTACCGCCAGGCGACGCTGGGCGCCCGGTTCGTCCAGAAAACTCTCTTCCCGAAGCTTGACGAACCCGCCGCGGCCATCGTGGAGGACCGGTCGCCGAGCGACGAGTACACCAACAACCTGGCCGACGACTTCGAGCAGGCGCTCAAGGCCGAGCGGGTCCGGGTCAAGGAGCGGATCCCGTACACGGTGGACGAGGGCGGCATCTCGGCGGCGGCGCAGAAGGCGTGCCGGCTGCGGCCGGACGTGCTCGTCTACGCGGGGCGCGCGTCGGAGTTCCGCGCCTTCCTCACCGCGATCGAGGGGCAGGCCTGCGGCAAGGTGAAGGTCGTCGCGGGCGACGACGTCGTCAAGGTGGTGAGCGACCACGGCGACGAGATCGCGGACATGAAGCGGGTCGAGGTCTATCACCTGACGCTGGCGAGCCGGTTGTTGTGGGAGCGCGACTCGGCCACCGCCTTCGTCAGCAAGCTGCTGAACGGCGCCCACGCGACGCGTTCCGACGACAACCTCATCCTCACGTACGACGCCGTCAACGTGGTCTACCGGGCGGCGAACGACGCCTACCGCGCGGCCAGCACGGCGGGCGGGCTGGAGGACCAGCGGCTGCCCAGCCGGGGCGACATCCTGTACCGGCTGGCCCGCACGTCAGGGGAGGCCGCGTGGGCGGGGTCCAGCGGCGTGGTGGACTTCAACGCCACGGAACGGCACACGCCCACGGACAAGGCGATCGCCATCATGAGGGTGGCGAGGGCGCCGTGGGGTCATGCGCGTCCCGTCGTACGCTGCGGCCGGCTGGACACCAACGAGCCGCCCGCAGCGAAGGACGCGCTGTGCGCGAACCTGCCGGACACCCCGCCGACGGCGGCCGGGCAGGGCTTTCGATGAGCCGGACCACCCGCCGGCCGCTCCCGATGAGCCGAACCTGCGCCGGAGGCCGCCGATGACGGCGCGGCCTCCGGCGACGTGGGTCAGGCCGCTGTGCCGAGCATGCCGTGCGGGTCGAGCACGTACTTGCGGGCGGCCCCCTCGTCGAACTCGTGGTAGCCCCGCGGCGCCTGGTCGAGCGGGATCGGCGTGGCGTTGACCGCCTTCGCGATCTGCACCCGGTCGTGCAGGATCGCCTGCATGAGCTGCCGGTTGTAGCGCATGACCGGGCACTGGCCGGTGGCGAAGCTGTGCGACTTCGCCCAGCCGAGGCCGATCCGGATGGACAGCGCGCCGTGCTGGGCGGCCTCGTCCGCCGCGCCGGGGTCTCCCGTCACGTACAGGCCGGGAATGCCGAGCGCGCCGCCGGCCCTGGTGACGTCCATCAGCGTGTTGAGCACGGTGGCGGGATGCTCCGCCCCCGACTCGTGGCCGTGTCCGCGGGCCTCGAAACCGACCGCGTCGACGCCGCAGTCGACCTCCGGCGCACCGAGGATCTGCAGGATCTGGTCCTTCGGCTCGCCCATGGCGACGTTGATGGTCTCGCAGCCGAAGCTGTGCGCCTGGTCCAGCCGCTCCTTGTTCAGGTCGGCGACGATCACCACGGCGGCCCCCAGCAGGTACGCCGAGGCGGCCGCGGCCAGCCCGACCGGGCCGGCGCCGGCGACGTAGACGGTGGACCCCGGCTTCACCCCCGCGGTCACGCAGCCGTGGAACCCCGTCGGGAAGATGTCCGCGAGCATGGCCAGGTCGAGGATCTTCTCCATCGCCCGGTCCTTGTCGGGGAACTTCAGCAGGTTCCAGTCGGCGTAGGGAACGAGGGCGTAGTCGGCCTGGCCGCCGACCCAGCCGCCCATGTCGACGTAGCCGTACGCCGAGCCGGGCCGGTCCGGGTTGACGTTCTCGCAGATTCCGGTCTTGCCCTCCTTGCAGTTGCGGCAGCGGCCGCAGGCGATGTTGAACGGCACGGACACGAGGTCGCCGGTCTTGATGAACTCCACGTCAGAACCGGTCTCGACGACCTCGCCGGTGATCTCATGACCGAGGACGAGCCCCTGTGGCGCCGTGGTGCGGCCGCGGACCATGTGCTGGTCGCTGCCGCAGATGTTGGTGGCGACCGTCTTGATGATCGCGGCGTGCGGCAACTTGCGGCCGACGTTCGCCGGATTGACCCCGGGGCCGTCCTTGAGCTCGAATCCGGGGTAGTCGATCTCGTTTACTTCGACCTTGCCTGGGCCTTCGTACATGACTCCTCTGTTACCAGGCATGGCGTTCGTCTCCCTCGTTCGGAAGTGACGGGCATACGGTCGTTCACGGCCTCATGGATCACCTCCTCGCGCCGCATCGGCGGCGACGGCGACCACGGGCGGACGACGCCCGGCCGGCGCCGGAGCGGCAGGTCTCCCACCATCGCAACCCCCCGATGACGATGGTTCGCTCCCCCAATATTCGAATATATCCCAGGGTCTCCCGGCGGCTGGCCGGGTGCCCGGTTCGCTCGTCATCCAGGGGCCCCGCGGCGGCGAAGCAAATGATGAGACGGCTCACCCGTCGAACGCGACATCCGATTCCGTCATCACTCCAAAAGGAGACAGGAATGCGCAAGTCGTACAAGATCGCTTCGCTCGCCGCTGCCGGGATGCTGATGTTCCCGGCCGCGCTCACCTCGCCGGCCTCGGCCGCGACGACCACGTCGGCCGGCTCGGCGAGCATGATGGCGCTGACCCTGACCGGCGGTGGCTGCGAGGCGCTCGCGCGGCGGTTCCTCTGCCAGGTGGCCTTCAGCGGTGCGGTCGCGCCGGTCTCGATCCGCTGGTTCCTCGACGGCAACCGCGTGCCGTCGTTCGACGACAGGACCTTCGTGGGGATCGGCTGCCAGCCCCCCTTCCGGTACGACATCCGATCGGTGATCTCTGACGCCACCGGGGCGTCCGTCGAGTTCCGCACCCTGGCGACCTGCCGGTCCGGCAACCCGTGACGGGTCCGAGGTGAGGTGAGGTGACGCGCGGCCATGGCCGCGCGTCACCGAAATTTTCGGAGAGGTTGGCCATCCGTGGCCCACCTCTCGCTATTTCAGCTAATTTCCGAAACTATCGGATTAGTACATTTGCGTTTTCCCATGTCAATTGCACACCACCAAGCTGATGTCCGAAATATTTCGACCCATGCGTTGACATGTTTCGGATCGATTCCCAGACTGATCGCCAACACCCCACCCGGAAGGGAGAGCCCTGGTGATCATCAGCTTGGCCCGCTCCAAGACCCGTTCCAGGGTCGTCGCGCTGGCGGTGGCGGCGGCGCTCTCGGTCGCCGGCACGGTGACGGTGACCCCCACCGAGGCCGCCGCGGCCGCCGGAGTCGAGAACGAGGGTGCCGACTGCGCGGTGACCGGCCTGCCCGACGCGGGATCCCTGCCCACCGACTCCAGGCTGCCCGACCCCTTCAGGAAGCTGGACGGTACGCGTATCGCCGCCAAGGCCGACTGGCGGTGCCGGCGGGAAGAGATCAAGAGGCTGGCCGAGAAGTTCGTCTACGGCGAGAAGCCCGTGAAGCCGTCCAGCGTCACGGGTACGGTCTCGCGAACCGGCATCACCGTGAACGTGAGCCACAACGGCAGGAGCTCCAGCTTCTCGGCGAGCGTGGAGTTGCCGAGCGGCACCGGGCCCTTCCCGGCCGTCGTCGTCCTGGGCGGCTTCGGCGCGGACACGGCCGCCATCAGAGCGGCCGGCGCCGCCGTCATCAGCTACGACCCCTACGCGGTCGGGCGGGAGGGCACGCCGCGCAACAACAAGCAAGGCGCGTTCTACAGCATCTACGGCTCCTCGAGCAGCACCGGGCTCCTGCTGGCCTGGGCCTGGGGTGTGAGCCGGATCATCGACGTTCTCGAGCAGTCGGGCGGCGGCATCCTCAAGGCCGACGCGACCGGCGTCACGGGCTGCTCCCGGTTCGGGAAGGGCGCCTTCGTGACGGGTGCGTTCGATCAGCGCATCGCCCTGACCATGCCGATCGAGTCGGGCAGCGCCGGCGTGCCCATCTTCCGCGGGATCCCCGGGGAAGGCGCCCAGAGCCTGAGCAGCGCGTACGGCGAGCAGCCGTGGCTGGGTGACGCGTTCGGCTCCTTCACCGGCAGTCCGGCCAGGCTGCCGGTGGACACGCACGAGATCGTGGCCATGGTCGCGCCGCGCGGGCTGTTCGTCATGGACAACCCCCACATCGCCAACCTGGGGCCCAGATCGGCGAGCGTGGCGGCCCTGGGCGGAGCGGAGGTCTACAAGGCGCTCGGCGCGGGCGAGAACATCACGTACTGGTCCGACGTCCAGGACGGCAGCCACTGCGCCAGCAGGGCCGAATGGCGGACCCCGCTGCAGCAGAACATCCAGAAGTTCCTCCTGAAGACCGGCAGCGCGCCCGGCGCGATGAGGATCTCGTCCAGGGCGAGCGGCAACCTGGCCGAGTGGCGCGACTGGACGACCCCGGCCCTCGGCGACTCCGGCGACACCACCGCGCCGAGCACGCCGGGCACCCCGGCCGCGTCCGGCGTCACCGCCACCAGTGCCACGCTGACCTGGGCGGCCTCCACGGACCAGGGCGGTTCCGGGCTGGCCGGCTACAACGTCTACCGCGAGCAGGGCGCCACCGACCCGCAACTCGGCCAGTCCACCACCAGCTCGATCACCCTCACCGGGCTGACCGCGAACACCCGGTACCAGGTGTACGTACGGGCGCGTGACGGCGCGGGCAACCTGTCCGGCAACTCCCAGCCCGTCACGTTCACCACGCCCACCACCGGCGGCGACACCTCGCCGCCGACCGCCCCGGCCGGCCTGGCGGCCTCGGGCACCACGTCCACGGGCACGAGCCTGAGCTGGACGGCCTCGACGGACGACAACGGCGTCGCCCGCTACGACGTCCTGCGTGCCTCGGGCGCGGGCGCGTTCAGCCAGGTCGGCACCTCGGCCACGACCACGTACGCGGACACGGGCCTGACCCCGAGCACCGCCTACCGCTACCAGGTCAGGGCCCGGGACGCGGCGGGCAACCTCTCGCCCGTCTCGAGCACCGCCGAGGTCACCACCCAGCCCGGCTCGTCCACCGGAGGCTGCACGGCCGTCCCGACCGTACAGACCCAGTGGGCCACCGGGTACGTCATCCAGCCGCTGACCGTCACCAACACCGGCACCTCGGCGATCACCGGATGGACCGTCACCTTCACGCTGCCGGCCGGGCACACGCTGACCGGCTCGTGGAACGGCACCACCACGGTCAGCGGGCAGACCGTGACCATCAGGAACACCGGGCACAACGGCACCCTCGCGCCCGGGGCGGCCACCGCCAGCGTCGGCTTCCAGGCGACCCGCCCGAACGGCAGCACCGCACTGCCGTCCGGATACACCTGCGCCTGACGGCCGGCACTCCCCCGGACGGCGACTCCGGCCCATCCCTCCGGGCTGGGGTCGCCGTCGGGCTCTGTTATCCGGCGTCTCGCTGGCTGCCCCGTATCCGGTGCGGGCGTCAGCCGGTGCGGGCGTCAGCCGGTGCGGGCGTCAGCCGGTGCGGGCGTCAGCCGGTGCGGGCGTCAGCCGGTGCGGGCGTCATCGGTGCGGGCGTCAGCCGGTGCGGGCGGCCCGCCCACCGATCGATCGCACGCCGGGCGGGTGGCGCGGTCAGCTGGTGATGGTGAGGTCGCGCAGCAGGAAATAGCTGACGGCGTCGGCCTGCATGTAGAGGTGGAACTTGTCGGCCTTGGAACGGGCCGTCTTGTCCGCGGTGACGATCGTGACGACCACGTACTTCTTCGACACGTTGGTGCGGATCTTCCCGTACGAGAAGTTGGCGAGGGCCATGTCCCTGCGGATGTTCACCGAGTCCGCGGGGACCTTGGCCAGGCGCGTGGCGGCGGTCCTGGCGGCCTTGTCCGTCGGGAACGCCATCATCACCTGCACCGCCTTGAGGTGCCCCCGGTAGGCGGAGTAGGCGACCTGGACGGCGCGCTCGCACTTGTTCTTGGCCAGCACGCCTTGGGCGTCCACCGGGTCGCAGGTGTCGTAGGTCCAGCCGGCGACCTTGTTGGCGTCGAACTTGACGCCGCTCAGGGCGAACTTCCAGTCGTCGAACTCGGTGTGGGCTATCGGCGATCCCGGCTGGGCCCGTGACGAGGTGGGCGGGCTGCCCGTGGGCTCGGTGCCCGGCTCGGCCGGATCGGCGGTCGGGTCACCCGGATCAGTGGTCGGGTCGCTTGGATCGGTGGTCGGGTCGGCCGCCGGGGAGTCGGACTGCCAGGGGGCCGTGGTGGGTAACGAGGTCGCGCCGCTGGGCAGGGCGGTGCCGCGCTCGGAGGCGGAGGACTTGACGTAGGTCACCGCGCCGATCGTGCCGCCGCCGAGCAGGAGGACTCCCAGGCCGACGGACAACGCGATGATCAGAGCGCTGTTGCGTTTGGGCGGCCGGCCGTAGTCGTAGAGGTCCTGGGGGAGGCCGTAGGGGTCCTGCGGGATGCCGTGACGGTCGGAGGGGACACCGTAGGAGTCCTGCGGGAGGCCGTGATGATCAGGGGGAAGGCCGTAGGAGTCCTGCGGGAGGCCGTGGCGGCCAGAGGGGACACCGTAGGAGTCCTGCGGGAGGCCGTGGCGGTCGGTGGGGAGGCCGTAGGGGTCGCCCTTGCCGTACTGGGTCGGCCAGTCCAAGGGGTTGGGGGGTGGTGGCGGGCCTCCCTGCCGCGGTTGTGGGCCGGGTCCCGGGCGGCCGGGGTTCTGGGGGCGGCCGGTGCCCGGCGGTCCGTAGCCGGGTGGCGGGCTTGCCTGGCCGGACGACGGCCGGCCGTATCCGGACCGGCCGTGCTCCTGGGGCGGTTCCTGCGCCTGCTGGCCCCACGGGTCCTGCGGGTGGTGGGGCTGTGGAGGGTATGCCATTGCCCCATTGTGGGATGGCTTATCGCGGTTACCTCGGATACCCCGTTACCTGGCATAAGAGTGAACCGGGGGGTCGTGGTGGTACGTACTAGACAGGGTCTTCGGGGGGTTGATGTTCGATCCTGCCTGGTGGGGGTGTTGGGCTATGGGCCCAGGCGGAGGTCGAGGACGCGTAGGGGCGAGGGGGTCGGGGTGGTGGAGGTCTGTTGGTACATGATCGAGAGGATGCGTTCGGCGGTCGCGCGCGGGTAGTCGATGGTGACTTCACCGAAGGCGTTCAGGCCGGCCGCGTCGAAGATCAGGCTCCAGTCCGTCCAGCCGGAAGCGGCGCTCGCTGCCGCCACCCGGCCGAACGGCAGCACCACGTACGCGTTGTCGGCGGTGTCGAAGACCAGGCGGGAGCGGCCCGTGGAGTTCGGGGGAACCGGGAGCTCGCGCTTGTGCCAGGCGCCGGCGGAGTCCCGCCGTACGTGGAAGACCCGGCCGTACGTGCGGCGTTGAGCCGCGTACGACGACACGCACTGGGTGAAGCGGCCCGGGACGTAGCTGATGATCACGTGCGGGCGGCCGGTGGAGTCGACGGCCTGGCTCTCCTGGTTCATCAGGCCGTGGTCGACGGTGAGCGGGTCGGCGATCAGGCCCGGTGAGGTGATCGACACGAGGGTCCCGCCGGTCGTGCCCACCTGGGTGCCCGCGCCGTTGCGCCAGGTGCGGCCCTGGTCGTCGCTGTAGACGTAACCCGTGTCGTGGTTGGCGAGCCCGCCCGGGTTGCACAGGACGGCGGTGTTGCCCTCGCGCCAGGTGAAGGCCACGTGCAGGCGGTTGCCGTGGTAGGTCAGGCCGTGCACGTACATGTTGCGGGTCGTGCTGGTGGCGCCGTTGTGGGTGTAGGAGCCGGTGGCCGACGACCACTTGCCCAGTTTCGTCCAGCCGCTCGGCGTGTACTCGGCCAGCTCGTTCGTGCCGTTGCCGGAGCCGCCCGTACGGTAGAACAGCTGCAGCCGGCCCGATGGCGCCACGACGAACTGCGGATACGTGACGGCGCCCAGGGAGACTCCGTCGAGGCTGCGTTGCACCGGGCCGAAACGGGCGGCCGACCAGGTGCCGCCCGCCGCGAGGCCCGCGTCCGACTTCGTGTAGTAGATCGTGCTGTTGTGGGTGTCCATGGCCACGTGCAGCCGGCCGTCGGCGGGTGAGATGCCCAGGCAGATGACGTTGTGCGAGTCGTTCACGCTGAGCCGGTGCGGCAGCGTGATCGCCTGCCATGCCCCGCCCGACAGGGTGCGGCGGGCGATCCGGACGTCGCGGGTGGCGGTGTACCAGGCGGCGTACTGCTGCCCGGCGTGCGTCATGATGCCGTTGAGCTGGAACGACTCGACGTTGACCAGTCCGTCGTAGGAGACGAGGTACAGGGCTGCCGGGTCGAGCACGGTGTCGCCCAGCCGGGTCAGCGTGGGCCCGGCCGCGACCGGGGCGGCCTCCGGGGCCACCGGGACGAGGGCTCCTGCGGCGGCTCCGCCGCTCGCCGTCAGCAGGCGCCTCCTGCTCAACTCGGAATCGGTCATGCCCGCCTCCGCGTAGTTTTGCGTGACTTGGTGTGTCTTTCCCGGCTCACTGCCATTCGCCTCTTCTGTTCCCAGTGCGAGTGATCCGGGCGAGGGCTCGGCGCCGCCCTTTCCGGGTCGTTCCGGCTGCCAGCAGGGCAGTGACGGGTTCTCGGCCGGTTCGGCTGGCCGGCGCCGCTGGTGAAAGTTTCAGGGGCGGTGTCACACTCCGGCCGCCGGTGGCCTCTCAGGTTCCGTCCGAACAAAGCTCACTGAACCAAGGGGAACACGATGATTCTGATCACCGGGGCCACCGGCGCCGTCGGGCGTCTGATCGTGGAACGGCTCGCCGGCCAGGGCGCGAAGGTGCGTGCCGTCAGCCGTACGCCCGGGGCCGCCGGCCTCCCGGCGGGTGTGGAGGTCGTCCAGGGTGACCCGGCGCGGCCCGGAAGCCTCGCCGGCCATCTCGACGGCGTCCGGGCCGTCTTCCTGCACCCGCGTACCTTCGGCGAGTCGCCGGACGCCCTGCTCGCCCTGGCCCGGGAGCGGGGCGCGGAGCGGGTGGTCGCCCTGTCGGCGATGAACATCGACGACCCGTACGAGCTGCAGCCCTCCCGTCTGCGGGGCGACCGGAACAAGGAGGCCGAGGAGGCGGCCGTGGCCAGCGGCCTGTCCTGGACGAGCCTGCGGGCCAGCTCCTTCTGCGGCAACCTGCTCCAGGCGTGGGGCCACCAGATCCGGACCGGCGACGTGGTCCGGTACGTCCACGCGGGGTTCCAGGAGGCGCTGCTCGACGAGCGGGACCTGGCCGAGGTCGCGGCCCGCGCGCTGCTCACCGACGAGCAGGCGGGCCGCAGGCTGGAGGTCACCGGGCCGCACACGCTCACTCACCGGGAGGCGGTGACCGTCCTCGGCGAGGTCCTCGGCCGGCCGCTGCGCTTCGAGGAGGTCTCGCCGGATCATCACATCGCGCACCTGGTCGGGATCGGGCTGCCCGAGCCGTTCGTACGAGCCCTGATGGCCAGGTACGCCGCCTACGCCGAACGGCCGCAGCACCTCGCGACGGGTGACGTGGAGAAGGTCCTCGGCCGCCCCGCGCGTACCTTCGCCGACTGGGCGGCCGACCACGCCCGCGCGTTCCGGGACTGATCACGTCCATGTCAGCCGCCTATGCCGTCACCGCCCTGGTGACCATCGCCGCGAACACGTTCTCGGGGTTCGCGGCCATGACCCGGCTCGAGCCCGTCATGCGGGTGCTCGGGCCCGCGCTCGCCAACGCCGGCGTGCCCGAACGCTGGCTGGTGTGGCCGATCGGCGCCCTCAAGGCGCTCGCCGCGCTGGGCCTGGCCCTTGGCCTGCTCGGCGTGCCGGTCATCGGCACGGCGGCGGCCGCGGGCCTCGTGCTCTACTTCACCTGCGCCCTCTACACCCACGCGCGCGTCAGCGACTACTCGCCGATGTTCGGGCTGGCGAACGTGTTCCTCGGCCTGGCGGTGGCCACGCTGGCGCTCGACCCGGCCCTGTCGCTGGACCTGACCCGGTGAGCGCGTCCGGCCGCGAGCGTCACGTGCGGCCGGCGGTCAGGTTCGGGCCGGGCCGTCGGGGCAGGGGGGCGGCATGCGTGCGAAGCAGCTTGCGTTCGATGTGGAACAGACGTACGTGGTCGTGTTCGACCAGGGCGAGCAGGTGGTGGACGGTCTCACCGAGTGGGCGGCGCGAACCGGCATCCGGGCCGCCCGCCTGACCGGCATCGGCGGGTTCCGCAGGGTCACGCTGGGCTTCTTCGACCCGGAGGTCCAGGACTACCGTCACATCCCGCTCGATCAGCAGACCGAGGTGCTCGCCCTGATAGGCGATTTCGCGATGGCCGAGAACGGCCGGGCCCCTCAGCTGCACGCCACGTGGTGGTCGGGCTGCCGGACGGGGCGGCGCGCGGCGGGCACCTGATCAGCGGCGAGGTGTTCCCCACCCTGGAGGTGATCGTCACCCAGTCGCCCAGGTACCTGCGCCGCCGCCACGACCCCCGCACCGGCCTGGCCCTCATCGACCTGGACGCGGGCGCCTGACCGTCGCCGGCCGGCTCTCGGATCGGGGCCGGCTCGAAACCGGTCACGATCTCCGGGCGGATGTCGATCACCTGTTCCATCTCACCCGCCGACCCACGGGTGCAGGACTCCTTCCGACGAGAATCACGTCTCCTCCTCCACCTTTCTCCAGCGCAGCACTGGGGATCGCCCGCGCGGACGACGAGCGCCCACCCCCGTGGCGGGGGTGGGCGGGGTCGCCGGGCCGGTTACTTGAGCCAGTTGTTGCGGCGGACGACGGGCAGGTTGCCGAGGCCGAGGGTGCCTCCCGCGCCGGCGAGGGCGAGGCCGATGAGGACGATCGCGTAGATGATGTGCTCGTCCATGAAGGGGTTGTTGGCCAGGGGCAGCTCGGCGGCCCACATGAGGGCCAGCATCAGCGTGCCGGCGATCGCGGCGATCCGGGTGCCGATGCCCAGGACCAGCGCCAGGCCGATGCCGAGCAGGCCGGCCATGAACAGCCAGTCCACCCACGCCAGCCCCGCCAGGCCAGAGAAGAAGCCGCCGAGCGCGTTCTCGCCGGTGCCCTTGAGGAAGCCGGTGGTCGGGCTGCCGCCCTCGATCCAGGCGCGGGCGGCCGGCGTCGCGAGCCCCCAGCCGAAGGTCTTGTCCAGGAACGCCCACAGGAAGACCCAGCCGATCGAGATCCGGGCCGCCGCCCAGACGTAGTCGACGGGGGCGTGTGCCGCCTTGGCGACGCGGGCGTCCATCACGGGCCTGCTGATGGTGGTGGCCATGGCGGGCCTCCCTCTCTTGTCTGTCGTGTCTTCCTTGTCGCACCCTCATCACACCGCTTCCGGCTGCCGCTGATCAGTGCCGTACGGCCTGCGGCGGAAGGACCTTGGTCCTCTCCGCCCGCTCCCGCCGATTCCGGCGAAGGGGGCGGGACCGTCCGGCACTCACCACGGGCCGGCCGGTGCGGAAGCGTCGGGCTCAGGAGTTGTGCGATGTCCTCTTCACTCGCTACCGAACTCGGTGTCCGCCGGCTGGTGGTGGCGGCCGGGCAGGCGCCGTCGGTGCTCAACACACCCAGCCGTGGCGCTTCCGCGTGGTCCGCCGCGAGTTCGTCGAGCTGCTCGCCGACCCGGACCGGCGGTTGCGGATCCTCGATCCGCGCGGCCGCAACCAGTACGTGAGCTGCGGCGCGGCGCTGTTCAACCTGCGCCTGGCGGTGCGTACGGCCGGGCAGCGGCCGATGGTGTGGCTGCTGCCGTCGCCGGAGGAGGAGCCCGGCCTGCTGGCGGCCGTGCGCATGACCGGGATGCTGCGCGTACCGGAGGAGCAGCGGCAGCTGTACGACCTCATCCCGGTGCGCCGCACCAGCCGCCGGCCCTTCGACGACCGCCGCCCGCCCCGCGCGGTGCTGACCGAGCTGCGGACGGCGGCCTCCCGGGAGGGCGCGGGCCTCGTCCCGCTCGACCGGCACGCCTCGATCGACATGCTCGACCACGCAGCCCGCGCCGGCCCGCGGCCGTCTGATCCGCGCGTAGATCGGGCCGAAGGACCCTGTCCGGCATGAGGGTGGCTGGGTAGCGTCCCACGAGTCGGACCATCACCACGGAGGGCACGCTCATGACAGGCAACGGCGACTTCGGGCGTCGCATCACCTTTCACCGCACCAAGCTTGACCTCACGCTGGAGGAGGTCGCCGACCGCGCGGACATGTCGGCCGGGTACGTACAGTATCTGGAGACCCACCTGGGCACCCCCGACATGGGCACGGTGACCCGGCTGGCCAAGGCGCTGGAGACCACGGTCGAGGACCTGCTGGGCGGGGGGCGGGACCGCCCGCCGGGCACCGGTCCCGGGCCGGCCGGCTCCGTCCTGGAGGGGCTGGAGCCGGAGGAGTGCCTGCGCCTGATCGGGCCGGGAGGCATCGGCCGGGTCGCCTTCACGGGCTCGCACGGGCCGACGGTGCTGCCGGTCAACTACCGGCTGCACGACGGCGCCATCGTGTTCCGCACCGCGCACGGGGGCCCCATGGACCGGGATCTGCGGACCGGGCTCGAGGGCGTGGACATCATGATCGGATTCCAGGTGGACCGGATAGACGAGGCGCGGCACGAGGGCTGGAGCGTCCTCGTCCAGGGCGCCGCCCACCACGTGCCGGAGTCCGAGGCGGCCGGGATGAGCGAGGCCGACGTCACCCCTTGGGCGGGCGGCCGGCGGCGCCTGTACATCCGCGTCGTGCCGCACCACATCACCGGCCGCCGCATCCACGCCCTCTGAGCGACCGAAGACCGCGACCACCCGCCCGCGCGGCCAGCCCACCGGCACCAGACCCGCACGCCCACCTGTCTGCCCCACGGTTTCGCCGAAGAAGGGCCGCACTCCTGCACGCGGCCGGTTGCCCAGCGACGGGACGGCGCCACGCGCCCAGCGGCCGGCCGTCCTGATCGACGGCCGCTGCCCCGTCGCCTGCGCTGACCGCCGACCGCTGACCAACGACCGCCACGGTCGGGACTTCCGGCCCTACATCGCGATCCGGCTCCGAGTTGTCATGAAAGAAGACAAGTCCAGAGGAATACCGAAGGAGCTGACCGCCATGCGTATGACCGTCACGGACGTGATGACCACCGACGTCGCCGCCGTCAACCGCAACGCCTCCTTCCACACCGTGGCCGAGTTGCTCATCACCAGGGGCGTCAGCGGTGTGCCGGTGCTCGATGACGACAGCCGCGTGCTGGGTGTCGTCTCCGAGGCCGACCTGCTGGCCAAGGAGGAGTTCAAGGAGCGCTACCACGGCGACGGCTACCGCCCGCCGCTGCGCGCCCGCATCCGTCACACCAGCGGCAGCGAGGGCAGCGGCTACCGCAAGTCGCTCGGCGAGACCGCCGGCGAGCTGATGACCGCGCCCGCCCACGTCACCACGCCCGACACGCCGATCGTGTCGGCCGCGCGGCTGATGGACCGCCACGGCGTCAAGCGCCTGCCCGTGGTCGACGCCGACGGCCGCCTGACCGGCATCGTCAGCCGTCGCGACCTGATCAAGGTCTTCCTGCGCCTCGACAAGGACATCGAGACGTCCGTGCGCGACACCGTACGGGCCGACGGCCAGGGCCTCGTGGTCACCGTCGCCGACGGCGTGGTCACCCTGTCCGGGACCCTGCCCGAGCACAGCCAGGCCGTCACCGCCGTCCGCCTGGCCGAGAACATCGACGGCGTCGTCGCCGTCCACGACGACCTCGCGTGGAAGCACGACGACATCGCCGACCTGCCCATGTGGGGCGGAGCGTGACATGAGCGGGTCGACCCCGACGCGCCGGACCCGCTGATCGGCGGGGCCGACGTTCCCGATCCGCGCGGGCTCAGGTCCCGCGGACCACCGCCACCGGGCACCGCGCGTGGTGCGGCACGCCCCTGCTGACGGAGCCGAGCACCGCCGAACCCACGGCGCCGCGCCCGTGCGAGCCCACCACGAGATCGGCGTCGGCCGGCGATCGTGCGCCAGCGCCTGCTTCAGCGCCTCCTGGCCCGCGCGCGGCAACGTGCCGGGCTGGCCGGCGTCCGGGAACTCCGCGATCTGGTACGGCCCCCCGGTCCACCGCGGGCACGGGCCGCAGCGGCCGACGCAGGCGTACGGCATCAGCGGCGGCCCAGCCGACGGCGGCCCGCGAAGGAACGGACCCCGTCGACCCCTACGACGATCATGGCTACCTCCTCTGTCGCACACCATCGGACCGCGGCCGGAAGTCCCGGTGGCCGGGGCCCAAGGCCCTTCGGCGGGAGCCCCGGCCCCGCCGCTACGCCCGCGAGCGGTAGTGGTAGCTGTGCGACGCGGTGAAGCCCAGGCCCTCGTAGAGCGCGCGGGCCGCGCCGTTGTCCGCCTCGACCTGGAGGTAGAGACGGTCCGCGCCCCGCTCCTCCGACCAGCGGGCGAGCGCCGCCAGGAGGGCCTTCGCCACCCCCTTGCGCCGGTGGTCGGGATGGGTGGCCATGCAGAAGACCCCCGTCCAGCCGTCCTCCGTGACCGCCAGGACCACACCGCTCGTGTCCTTGGCGAGCAGCACCGCCTCGGGCCGGATGCGCTCGATGACCGCCATGTCGCCGGCATCACCGTTCACCGCCTGGAACAGCCCGGGCCAGCGGGCCCGGTCGTGCACCGGCCCGGCCCCGGCGGGCTCGCCCGCCGCGGCCAGGACGGTCGCGGTGCCGGCGGTCATGACCAGTGTCCTGCCCGCCATCGTGTAGCCGCGGGCCGCCAGGAGCGCGTCGAGCTCCCCGTGGTGTTCCGCGGGGCTCACCTGGACGGTCGCGGGGACCCCCCGTGCCGCGCAGAAGTCCTCCACCACCTGGACGGACGGGACGGCCACGCCGGGCAGCGGGAGCGCCGAGTTGGAGCGCCTGCGGTGCACGCCCGGCGTGTGGCGCAGGAGCCAGCCGTCGCGTTCCTCGACGTGCAGGGCGGGCCAGGCGCCGGCCGCGCGCCGTTCGACCTGCCACGGACGCGACGCGGCGCACAGCCGGACGAGCTCGGGGACCAGGCCCCTGAGCATCTCCTCGTCCCGGGGGTCGGAGGGCGCGTACTCGGTGATGCCCAGGCCGGCGATCTCGTGCCGGGCCGCCAGGGCGGCGACCGCCTCGGTCAGGGCCCGCGCCGACAGGCCGTCGGGCTCCGGGTAGCCGACCGACCTGATGCCGTCCAGGACGTCGAGGTCCACGTGGATGTAGAGGATCGCGTTGTCGTCGAGGGTGGACAGGCCGCCGATGCCCGTCCGCTCGATGTACGCCGCCTCCCCGGGATCCAGCGAGCGCGTTCCGACCAACGCCACCTGATCCGGGCGCACTGCGGGTGAGGGCGTCAGGCCGGGCGGGCCCTCGCCCAGGAGGGCGCGCAGGATCATGCCGTGGAAGGCCCCGGACGGTGACGTGGCCGGGGAGTTCAGGTCGCCGTGGGCGTCGAACCACACGAGGTTGAGGCGATCGCCGTGCCGGCGCAGCGCGGCCGCGACCGGTTCGAGCTCCACGCCGCAGTCGCCGCCGACGGTGACGACGAAGCCGTCCTCCGGCAGCGCCCGCCGGACCCGCTCGGCGGTCTCGGCGAGGGTGTCGCCGGTCTCCACCCGCACGTGCCGCGCTCCGGGAACCATCGCGGCCAGCCGGGCCGCGCCTTCGACCAGCCTGGGCGCCGTGGGCGACAGCGATCCCTGCCATTGCGGGATTTCGACGACAGTCCGCATCCTGTCCTCCTTCACGTGGGGTTTTCTGGTGGCCGGGCGACAGTGTGGCGTGGTGCAATTGGCAACGTCCACTTAGTATTCATGAGCTGATCTATAAGGTTTCCTTGATGTTGGATCCCACGAGGCTGCGCCTGCTGCGCGAGTTCGCCGAGCACGGCACGATGACGGCCGTGGCCGAGGTCTGCGGCCTGACCTCGTCCGCCGTCTCGCAGCAGCTCGCCACCCTGGAGCGCGAGGCCGGGGTCCGGCTGTTCGAGCGGGCCGGGCGCCGGGTCCGCCTGACGGCGGAGGGGCGGCGCCTCGTCGGGCACGCGCACAATGTCCTGAACGCCCTGGACGCCGCCGAGGAGGATCTCCGCTCGGCCTCGACCCCGCGCGGTCCCGTACGCGTGGCCTGCTTCGCCACCGCCGCGGTCCACCGCCTGCTGCCCGCGATGGCCACCGTCCGGGCCCGGCACCCCGACCTCCACGTGATCATGCACGAACTCGAGCCGCGCGAGGCGATCGAGGCGCTCCGCGAGGGCCGCTGCGACCTCGGGATCGCCTTCACCTACAGCCTCATCCCCGAGGACCCGCCCCCCGGGGTCACCCGGCTGCGCCTGGGCGTCGAGCCCCTCCTGATCGCCCTGCCCGCCGGCCACCCGGCCGCCGCCGGCGAGGTGGACCTGCGCTCGCTGCGCGGGGAGCCGTGGATAGCGGGCTCCTGGAGCACCGCCGACCACGAGATGCTCGACCGCGCCTGCGCGCTGGCGGGCTTCCACCCGAACGTCGTGCACACGGCCGACGACTACGCGCTCGTCCTGCGCATGGTCCGCGAGGGCCTGGGCGCCAGCCTGGTGCCCGAGCTGGTGGCCACGGTGGTCGGCGTACCCGACGGCGTCGTGCTCCGCCCGATCTCCACGATCGAGATCACCCGCACCACGCACGCGCTGCTCCGCACCGAGACCCCGGCCATCAACGCCGTGCTCGCCCTGCTCAGGAGCCCGGGGACCGGCATGAGCGGTCGGCGGCCCGACCTAGAGTCGGAAGGAGACGAGAGGAGAGGGCAAGGTGGACCTGCGTGAGCTCGGATCGTTCCTGAAGTCCCGCAGAGACCGGCTGCGCCCGGAGGCGGTCGGCCTGCCGCCCGGCACCCGGCGGCGGGTGCCCGGCCTGCGCCGCGACGAGGTGGCGCAGCTGGCCTGCGTGTCCGCCGACTACTACACCGAGCTGGAGCAGGGCCGCGGGCAGTCCCCCTCGGAGCCGGTCCTGCGCGGGCTGGCCGGCGCCCTGCGCCTGGATCCGGACGAGACCGTCCACCTGTTCCTCCTGGCGGGCCGGCCGGCGCCGTTCGGCGCGGAGCCGATCCAGATGCAGTCCGCGCTGCGCCAGCTCATGGACCGCCTGCAGGACACCCCCGCCATGGTGATCACCGACATGCACGAGGTGGTCATGCAGAACCACGCCGCGCAGGTCCTCGTCGGGCCGCAGGCGGGGCTGACCGGGGTCCGGGCCAGCTTCCTCCACCACTGGTTCACCGTCCCGGCCACCCGCGACCTCTACCCGGCCGAGGACCACGACTACCACTCCCGGCTGCTCGTCTCCGACCTGCGCGCCGCGGTCGCCCGCCGCGGCCCCGGCGACCGGGCCGGCGCCGACCTCGTCGACCACCTGCTGGCCACCAGCGCCGAGTTCGCCGAGCTGTGGCGGGCGCAGGAGGTCAAGGTGCGCCACGAGGAGTACAAGCGGATCGTCAACCCGGCGCTCGGCATCCTCAAGGTCACCTGCAACAGCATCGTCACGGCCGACGCCGCCCAGCGGCTGCTGTGGTTCGTCCCCGACGACCCCGCGGTCATGCCGGCGCTGCGCACCCTCGACCCCGCCGGCGTCTGGCGCGACACCCCGGGCCCGGCCTTCGGCCTCTTCGCAAGCTGGGGTTGATCACCCCAGGCTGCGCACTTTTCCCGCCGGGCGGTCGGGGGGCAGGCTGGAAGGAGGCGGTGCGGGGGCACTCTCCGAGCCTCCGTACGAGCTCAGCCAACGAGGAGACCGTCATGCGAGTCGCACTGGCCACCGGGGTGAACGCCCCGCTTTCCCTTACCGAGCGCGAGGTCCCGGAGCCGGGTCCGGGCGAGGTCCTGATCAAGATCACCGCCTGCGGCGTGTGCTTCACCGACCTGAACCTCGTGCGCGGGCACTACCCGTTCGCCCGCTTCCCGGTCGTACCCGGCCACGAGATCACCGGAACGGTCGCCGCGCTCGGCAGCGGTGTGTCCGGCCTGTCCGTGGGCGACCCGGTCGGGGCCCAGTTCCTGTACGACTCGTGCGGCCACTGCGACTACTGCGTGTCCGGCGACCAGATTCTCTGCCCGTCCAAGCGCATCACCGGCATCGTGGCCGACGGCGGGTACGCCGAGTACGGCCTGTTCAAGGGCGGCTACGTGACCCCGCTGCCGGCCGGGCTCGACCCGGTGGCCGCGGCGCCGCTGATGTGCGCGGGGCTGACCGCGTTCAACGGCCTGCGGCAGGCCGGCGCCACCCCGAGCTCCAGGGTGGCGGTCATCGGCAGCGGCGGCATCGGCGCGCTCGCCATCCGGTACGCGCTGGCCATGGGCGCGCGGGTCGCGGTGATCGGCAGGTCCGCCGACGGCGCGGCCGCCGCCAAGGAGCTCGGCGCCGAGCTGTACGTGGCCACCCGCGACACCGACCCGGCCGCGGCGCTCAAGGCGTGGGACGGCGGCGCGAACGTCATCCTGAACGCCGCCCCGTCCAACGCGGCCGCCGCCGCGACCCTCGGCGGGCTCGCCCCCGACGGGACGCTGGTGCTCTGCGGCTACGACAACACGCCGCTCACCCTGCAGGCCCAGCCGATGGTGCTCAACCGGCTGCGGGTCATGGCCTCGCCGTCCGGCTCGCCGCACGACCTGCGCGACACGCTGGCCTTCTCGGCGCAGCACGGCATCCTGCCCGCGGTCACCCCGATCACGCTCGACCAGGCTCCCGAGACGCTGGAGGCCATGGCCGCCGGCTCCGGTGGCGGCCGCCGCGTCATCGCCTTCCACTGACCCGGCCGGGTCGTCGCCTTCCACCGACCCGGCCGCGTCATCGCCTTCCACCGACCCGGCCGCGGCCCGCCGGCTCCGGCCGGCTTCCCGCCGCCTGTCATCCTGATCTCCGGGAGTACCTCATGAGCGAGACCATCCTCATCACCGGCGCGAGCTCCGGCTTCGGCGCCCTCTCCGCACGCGCCCTGGCCCGCGCCGGCCACACCGTGTACGCGGCCATGCGCGACACCGACGGCCGCAACGCCGCCCGCGTCGCCGAGGTCCGCGACTACGCCGAGGAGCACGACGTGGACCTGCGGGTCGTCGAGCTGGACGTGCTGTCGCAGGAGTCCGTCGACACGGCGGTCGCGGCCGTCCTGGCCGAGGCGGACGCCATCGACGTGGTCGTGCACAACGCCGGGCACATGGTGCTCGGGCCGGCCGAGGCGTTCACGCCGGAGGAGCTCGCCGCCGTCTACGACACGAACGTGCTCGGCAGCCAGCGGCTCAACCGGGCGGTCCTGCCGCACATGCGCCGCCGGGAGCGCGGCCTGCTGCTGTGGGTCGGCTCCAGCTCCACCAGGGGCGGCACACCGCCGTACCTCGCCCCGTATTTCGCCGCCAAGGCGGCGGCCGA
Source organism: Nonomuraea sp. NPDC049709 (assembly GCF_040674815.1). Lineage (NCBI taxonomy): Bacteria > Bacillati > Actinomycetota > Actinomycetes > Streptosporangiales > Streptosporangiaceae > Nonomuraea > Nonomuraea sp. NPDC049709. The sequence continues at coordinate 53,500 of NZ_JBFANM010000006.1, read as the reverse complement.
CGCGCTGGCCGTGTCGTACGCCGCCGAGCTGGCCCGCTTCGGCATCGAGACGACCATCGTCGTCCCCGGCGCCTTCACCTCGGGCACCAACCACTTCGCCAACGCCGGCCACCCGGCCGAGCAGAGCGTGCTCCCGGCCTACGACGAGCGGTACGGCGCGCTGATGGAGCAGGTCGCCAAGCGCCTGGCCGCCCTGCAGCCGCCCGATGCCGACGTGTCCCTGGTGGCCGACGCCATCGTCCAGGTCGTCGGCGCCCCGCACGGGCAGCGCCCCTTCCGGGTGCACGTCGATCCGGCCGACGACGGCTCGGCGGAGGTCAGCGAGGTCGCCGACCGCATCCGCACCCGTTTCCTGACCCGCATCGGGCTCGCCGACCTGCTCACCCCGCACTCCACCGCCTGACCACCTTCAGGCGGACGCGGCGAGCCTCCGGGACGGCACGCCCGCTCCGCTCAGTGAGCGGCTTCGTACTGCTCCACGACGGTGGCGGCGATGCGGCCGCGCTCGCTCACCGGCAGACCCTGAGCCTTGGCCCAGCGCCTGATCTCAGTGGACTTCTCACGGCTGACGGCCCGGGTGGAACCGGCGCCCGCACGCCTGCCGCGAGGTCCCCTGTCGGCACGGACCGCGCGAGCCTTGGTGATAAAGGGCGCGAGGGCCTTCTCCAACTTCTCCCTGTTCGAGCCCGACAGATCGATCTCGTAGCTCGTGCCGTCGAGCGCGAACCGTGTGGTCCCCTCGGCGTCACTGCCGTCGATGTCATCGATAAAGGACTCAACAATACGCTTCGCCATAAGGGTGCTCCAATTACGTAACGGTTGCAGGTACTGTAGCCTTCTTCAGCACATTATGCATCTCCAGGGGGTGCCGTTCCAGCTCAAAGGAACGGCTCGCGCCAACCTTGAACAACGCGGTCTTTCGCCCATGTGGCGCAGTTCTCGTGGTTCTCGGGCCCGGCATTCATCGACGGCGGCTCAGCCCCTGACCTGGCCGGTGGACATCCCGGCCGCCCAGGCGGGGCGGAGGCGTGTGTCCGGGCCCGTACGAGATACCGCCCCCCTTCCTACCAGTGATAAGCCGTCGACACACGGCGACCGCACCATGGAACCGGCACCCCCGGAGCGGCGTGGGGGGTCGCCGTATCTCCAGCCCCACGGCGCACCCCTGTGAACGTGCCCCAATCAGCCCTCACCCGCGACGATCCACCGGCTCACCTGGCACTCCCGGCATTGCCGCCGCACGGGCGCCCGTCCCTGGTGTCAATAGCTATGATTCGCCATGTTGAAGTTCAATTCAAAGTATGGCCCGTCGCATCCGGTCATTGGCCGAGAGCGTGCGACCGGTGCGATTAGAAGCAAGATCCTTTGGCGACATGGTGTGCGGCGTCCCCGACGCACACGAGGTTCTGAACCGTTCTGGCTTCCCCGGGCGCGTTACGCCGCAAAGCCCCGGCGGCATTGGGAACGAGGGCTCGGGCGGTCTGAAGGGTTGGGGTTCTGGAAACGCACACCGCCGGGATTTGAGCTGATCGGCGGTAAATTCCGCTCGCATGCTCCGGAGGACGTTCTCGTTATCTGTCGCGGATCCGGCAGACGGGGGCCAGGGCCACTCCCAGGGCGGCTCGGTGCAGCGGGTCGAGGCGGGTCCGCGTCTCGGCGGCGCGGCGGGCGACGGCGAGGGTCTCCTCCGCGCCGCGGCCAGCTTTGGACTTCGCCAGATAATCCATTACGGGACGAGTTGGTAGCCTGGGGGCATGACTGCTATGGCACCCTCGCGCACCGAGCCCGACCTGTCCTTCCTGCTCGACCGCACCAGCCATGTGCTGCGCTCCCAGATGGCGGCGGCCCTGGCCGAGATCGGGCTGACCGCGCGCATGCACTGCGTGCTGGTCCACGCGCTGGAGGAGGAGCGCACCCAGATCCAGCTCGCCGAGCTCGGCGACATGGACAAGACCACGATGGTGGTGACCATGGACGCCCTGGAGAGGGCCGGCCTGGCGGAGCGGCGCCCGTCCAGCACGGACCGGCGGGCCCGCATCGTGGCGGTGACCGAGAAGGGCGCCGAGGTCGCGCGGCAGAGCCAGGAGATCGTGGACGGCGTGCACGCGGCAGCGCTGGGCTCCCTGCCGGACGACGAGCGGGAAGTCCTGCTGCGTGCGATGAACCGGCTGGTCACCGGCCATCTGGCCACCCTGCCCGAGGCGCCGCAGACGGTCCGGCGGGCCCGGGAGCGTACAAAGTAGGTCCGATAGGGATCGTCTGCAACGGAACCATCTGCTACGGTCTCTCCTGTTGATCCCTTGAGACAGGAGTGGACCATGTCGTTCACATCACGTCGCACGGCGCTCGTCGTGCTGTCGACCTCCGCGTTGATGACCATCCTGGACGGCAGCATCGTCACCGTCGCGATGCCCGCCATCCAGCGTGACCTGGGCTTCTCTCCCGCCGGTCTGAGCTGGGTGGTCAACGCCTACCTGATCGCGTTCGGCGGGTTGCTGCTCCTGGCCGGCCGGCTCGGCGACCTTCTGGGGCGCAAGGCCATGTTCCTGGCCGGGAACGCGGTGTTCACCGCCGCCTCCCTGCTGGCCGGGGCGGCGGGCAGCCAGGAGGTGCTGATCGCCGCCCGGTTCCTGCAGGGCGTGGGCAGCGCGATGGCCTCGGCCGTCGTGCTCGGGATCCTGGTGACCCTCTTCACCGAACCACGCGAGCGCGCCAAGGCGATCGCGGTGTTCAGCTTCACCGGCGCCGCGGGGGCGTCGATCGGGCAGGTCGTCGGCGGTGTGCTGACCGATGTGCTCGACTGGCACTGGATCTTCTTCATCAACCTGCCGATCGGCCTGGCCACGATCGCGGTGGCCCTCCCGGCGCTGCCGGCCGACCGCGGGCTCGGGCTCCGCGCCGGGGCTGACGTGGTCGGTGCGCTGCTCGTCACGGCGGGCCTGATGCTGGGCATCTACACCGTGGTCAAGGTGGAGGAGCACGGGTGGCTGGCGGCGCACACCCTGGGGCTCGGCGCGGTGTCGGTGGCGCTGCTCGCCGCGTTCGTCGTCCGCCAGGCCACCGCGAAGAACCCGCTGATGCCCCTGCGCGTGCTGCGCTCCCGCAGCGTCGCCGGGGCGAACGCGGTCCAGGTCCTCGCGCTGTCGGCGATGTTCTCCTTCCAGATCATCGTCGCCCTCTACATGCAGAAGGTCCTCGGGTACGGCGCCCTGGACACCGGGCTGGCGATGCTCCCGGCGGCGGTGGCGATCGGCACGATCTCGCTCTTCGTCTCGGCCCGGCTGAGCGCCCGCTTCGGCGCCCGCGCCGTGCTGCTGGGCGGGCTGGTGCTGCTGTTCGCCGCGATGGCCTGGCTGACCCGGATCCCGGTGCAGGCGAGCTACGTGACCGACCTGCTCCCGGTGATGGTGCTGATCGCGGGCGGCGGCCTGGTGCTCCCTGCGCTGACCGCGCTCGGCATGTCCGGCGCCCGGGAGGACGACGCGGGGCTGGCCTCCGGCCTGTTCAACACCACCCAGCAGATCGGCATGGCCCTGGGCGTCGCCGTCCTGTCCACGCTGGCGGCCTCCCGTACCGAGACGCTGCGGACCGGCGGCGCGGCCGACGCGGCTGCGCTGACCGGCGGGTACCACCTCGCCTTCGGCACCTCCGCCGGGCTGCTCGTCGCGGCCTTCGCGGTCGCCCTGATCGTGCTGCGCCGGCCGAAGCCCGAGCCGGGCGGATCCCCGGCCCGGTCGCGGATCCAGCACCCGACCACCGTCTGAACAGGAGCTGATCGAGATGTCCGAATACGGACCTGGGCAAGGACCGGGCGCGCGCCCGCTCACCGAGGACGAACTGCTGGAGATCCTGGGCAAGCAGCCCTTCGGCGTCCTGGCCACGCTCAAGCGCGACGGCCGGCCGCACCTGGCCTCCATGGTCGTCAACTGGAACGCCGGGGAGCGGGTCATCCGGATCTCGTCGGCGGAGGGCCGCGTCAAGGTAGGCCATCTGCGCCGCGACCCGCGGGCGACCGTGCACCTGCAGGGCGACAGCGTCCTGTCCTACGCCGTGGCCGAGGGCGAGGCGGAGGTGTCGGCGGTGACGACGGTGCCCGGCGACGCGACCGGCCGCGAGCTGCTGGAGATGTCGGGGGGCTTCGCGGACCCGGCGGACGAGGCGGCGTTCCTCGAGGAGATGGTCAGGGGCCGGCGGCTGGTGATCCGGGTGAAGGTGTCGCGGATGTACGGGGTGGCCCTGGACCTCGCCCCGGAGGGCTGAGCGGTGCTCCCACGACGGTGACGTCGCCCCTCTCGTCGAGCAGCCCTCTGCCACCCAGGGGGCTGCTCAGCCGGGCCAGGTGCCGGGCCAGGCCGTCGAACGCCTCCGAAGCGGAGATCTGCGGCAGCCGGGCCACCCCATCGGGCAACGACACCGCCGTGGCCGCCGGCGCTGGTGCGTCCAGGGGCGTGCCGGGTCTCACGCGTGCGATGTGCCCGCCGGCCGGCTTCACGGCCACCGCCGGAAGCGTCTGTACCAGCCGGATCGGACGAGGCGCCCGGCCTTCCGCCGGCGAACCTGGGTTCACCGGCTGTGGCATCCCCGATTCGGCTTGACTGGCGATCTTAGATGCACCAGATTATTCGCGACTTTTCGGACCGTTCCTAGGAATCCTCATGAAGCGAACCATCGTCGGTGTCGCCGTGGTCGCGGGCGTGGTGCAGCTCACCGCCACCCCCGCGCAGGCGGCACTCGCAAGCGACCCGGTCAAGGCGCTCCAGTCGGAGTTAGCGCGCGGCAGGGCCGTCAACGTTCAGTCCACGGCGAAGGTGACGTACTCGCGTGACCAGGTCGCCGGCTCCGAGCTGGACGGCACCATCGGGTTCGGCCCCCGGGGCGCGGTCGCGTCCGACGTGGGCCAGACGCTGACGTACAGCGAGGCCCTGCTCCGCGGCATGATGCGCTCCCGCCCGAAGGAGACCGAGGACCTGCAGGAGGGGCCCATCCGGGTGATCTCCTCGGGCACGTCGAGCTACGTCTCCGGTCCGGTGGTCGACGACGCCCTGCCGCAGGGCACGAGCTGGGTGCGCTACGGCGGCGTGACCCTGCCGGCGAGCAATCTGCTGGTGGAGACGCTGGAGCCGGCCACCCTCAAGACACTCCTGGCCGGCCGCTCCTCCTGGCGCGACGGGGTGCTCAAGGGCTCCGTCAAGGCCTCCAAGCTCGCGGCCGCGTCCCCCGCGTTCGCCGCACGCTACGGCACGCGGTACAAGAAGGGCCACGACGGCACGATCTCCTACACCCTCTGGTTCGGCGCCAAGGGCCTGGTCGAGCGGGTGTCCGCCAAGGGCGCGCTGCCCGTGGACAAGGGCTCCGTCAGGATCGAGTCGACCACCCGGTTCTCGGACTGGGGCCGCGAGGTCACCGTCCTCCTGCCGCTGCGCGGCGACGTGATCGACCGGACGCAGGTCGCCGACGACGTGCCCGACCAGGTCCCCGGGATCTGGAACTAGCGGAACGGGCCCTGGCGTAGGGTCTGGGGTGCGGCGCCAGGGCGCCCGGCGGTCGGGAAGGAGTGACGGGGATGGGCCTGGAGGTCGAGAGCCGGCCGTCGGATTCTCCGTACGTCGAGCGGGTGTGGCGCAGCCGCAGCGAGCACGTCGACCAGATGACGTCGGTCGCCGCCGCCGGCTGGGACCTGGTCTTCTGGGAGCATCGCGGCCAGGTGAGCGTGGCCGTCCACGGGCCGGAGACGAAGGCCGCCACGGCGCCGGTCCCCGAGGACGCGACGTTCTTCGGGATCACCTTCTCGCTCGGCACCACGATGCCGCACCTCCCCGTCAGCCGGCTCGTGAACGACACGGCGGAGATCCCCGACGCGACGCGGAGATCGTTCTGGCTGAAGGGCTCGTCCTGGGACGTGCCCGGCTACGACGACGCCGAGGCGTTCGTCCGGCGGATGGCGCGGGAGGAGGTGCTGGTCCGCGACCCGATCGTGGCCGCGGTGCTGGGCGAGGCGCCGCCTGACGTGTCCGAGCGCACCGTGCAGCGGCGCTTCCTGGCGGCGACCGGCCTCACCCAGGGCGCCATCCGGCAGATCGACCGGGCCAGGCAGGCGGCGGTGCTGATCCAGGAGGGCGTGCCGGTCCACGACGTGATCCACCGGCTCGGCTACTTCGACCAGCCGCACCTGGCGCGGTCGCTGTCCCGTTTCGTCGGCCGGACCGCCACGCAGCTCAGCGACCGGGCGGCGCCGATGCCGCTGTCGCTGCTGTACAAGACCTGAGCGCCGGACCGCCGGGGCACGCGATCAGCGGGACGTCGCCCGCCTGATCGCCTGCCGCGCGTCCGAAAGGGATCCCCGCCTGCGCCGACAGGCGCGGCGAGCGAGCCCGTGAACCGTGCGGATCTCAGGTGCGCGGGCGGATGACGTCGGGGCGCAGGGCGTCCAGCAGCGGCCAGGTCAGAGCCGCCATCTCGGCCGGAGTGCGCGGGCAGCCGCGCTGGAGCCAGTCCGCCGCCACCCCGATGAGCGCCCCCGCCATGAACGCGGAGGGCACGTCGTGCGGGATGTCCAGCGGCGCCCCGGCGCGCTCCGGGAGCTCGCTGCCGACGACGGCATGGTGGACGCGGTCGTGGATGGCCACGGTGCTGCGGCGGCGGATGTGGTCGGCCACGCGGGCGCTGCCCTGCGGCCCGAGGAGGGCGCGGTAGAGGCCGGCGTGCTCGGCGAGGCTGGCGAAGAAGTCCTCCAGTGACCGGGTCGCCTCCGGCCCCGGGTCCGGGGAGTCGGGGCCGGGTCCGGGCAGGGACGCCATCAGGTTGTCGATCATCGCGGTGCAGGCCGCCTCGGCCAGCTCGTGGACATCGCGGTAGTGGTCGTAGAAGGTCGAGCGGCTCACGCCGGCGCGCTCGGCGACGTCCGCCACGCTGACCCGGGACAGGTCCTGCTCCTCGACGAGCTTGAGCAGCGCGCGGGCCAGGGACGCCTGGGTCCGGCGCACCCGCCGGTCGCCGGAGGGGAGATTGCTGCTTTTCGTGGTGCCCACGCCTTTCACCCTACCGTCACTCTACATGTGCAGGTTTTCCTACATCTGTAGGGTAATCTGATCCCACGCGACGACGAAAGGACCACGTCATATGCGGATATGCGCAGACAGGGCCGCCGCCGCCCCTCACCGGAGCGACGCCCCGTGACCTCGCCCGGGAGCATCGTGATCGCCGGGGCTTCGGCCGCCGGGCTGAGCACCGCGGAGGCGCTGCGCCGGCACGGCTACGAGGGCCGGCTGACGCTCCTGGACGCCGGGCCGCATCTGCCCTACGACCGGCCGCCGCTGTCGAAGCAGGTCCTGGCCGGCGCCTGGGAGCCGGCGCGGACCCGGCTCCGTACGCAGGCGCAGCTGGAGGCGCTGAACGCCGACCTCGTGCTGTGCGAGCCCGCCGCCTCCCTGGACGCGGCGGCCCGTGCCGTCACCACCGCCTCCGGCCGCGTCCTGCGGGCCGACGCCGTCGTCATCGCCACCGGCCTGGAGCCCAGGACGCTTCCCGGGCAGGACGGGCTGGCCGGGGTGCACGTGCTGCGGGGCCTGGACGACGCGCTCACGCTGCGCACCCACCTGACCGCCGCCGAGCGGCTCGTGGTCGTGGGCGAGGGCGTGCTGGGCGCGGAGATCGCCGCCACCGCCCGGACCATGGGCCTGGACGTCACGCTCGCCGGGATGGGCCACACCCTGCTGGGCGACCAGCTCGGCGAGGTGGTCGGCGCCCTGCTCGGCAACGTGCACGGCGAGCGCGGCGTGCGGCTGCGGCTCGGCGTCGCGGTCGACGGGCTGACCGGAGCAGGTGGACGGGTCACGGGGGCACGCCTGGCCACCGGCGAGCTCCTGCCCGCCGACGCCGTCGTGGTGGCCATCGGCTCCCGGCCGGCCACCGGCTGGCTGGCGGGCAGCGGGCTCACCCTGGGCGACGGGGTGGAGTGCGACTCGCGCTGCCGCGCCGCCGAGGGTGTCTACGCCGTCGGGGACGTCGCATCGTGGCAGCACGAGGGGCTGGGCAGGCGGCTGCGGCTGGAGAACCGGACCAACGCCACCGAGCAGGCCCAGGTCGTGGCGGCCAACCTGCTCGGCGCCGACCGTCCGTACACGCCGATCCCCTATTTCTGGACAGACCAGTACGACATCAAGATCCAGGCCCACGGCCTCCCGTCACCCGCGGCCGAGGTGGGCATCGCCGAGGGCGACCCGGCGCAGGGCCGCTTCGCCGCCCTCTACCGCGAGGGCGGCCGGGTCACCGGCGTGCTCGGCTGGAACATGCCCAAACAGGCCCGCCTCCTGCGGCAACAGGCCCTCGGCAACCAGCCGCTCACGCCCGCGTGACGCTGCGCCCAGGCGAGCAACCATCCACGAAGAGGAGATGCGCATGAGCGTCAACGAAGAGGTTCTGAGCTACCCGATCCCCAGCGACGCGGCGCTGGACCCGCCCCAGGAGTGGGCCGAATTGCGCGGCAAGTGCCCGGTGGCCCACGTGACGCTGCCCAGCGGCGACCGGGCGCGGCTGCTGACCCGCTACGACGACGTCAAGCAGGTGCTGGCCGACCCGCGCTTCACCCGCCAGCTCACCGCCCCCGACGCGGCCCGGCTGTCGGCCGACGGCGGCGGGGTGTTCAACAGCGACGTCGCGCAGATCATCCCCGACAGCGGGGAGGAGCACCTGCGCTGGCGGCGCCTGGTCGGCAAGTGGTTCACCGCCAAGCGCATGGCCGCCCTGCGGCCCACGATGGCGCAGATCGCCGACGACCTCATCGACGAGATGGTGGCGCGGGGAGCGCCGGGCGACCTCAAGGCGAGCCTGGGCTTCCCGCTGCCGGTGTACGTGATCTGCGACATGCTCGGCGTGCCGGCCGAGGACCGGGACCGGTTCTCGTACTGGTCGGACACGCTGCTCAACCTCACCCGTTACACCAAGGAGGAGATCGAGGCCGCCCAGGCCGCGTTCTTCCAGTACATGTCCGACCACGTCGCCGCCAAGCGGGAGCAGCCGGGCGAGGACCTGCTCAGCGAGCTGATCGCGGCCGGCGGCCCCGAGGACGGCGGGCTGACCGACCTGCAGATCCTGGTCACCGGCATGGCCCTGCTGGTCGCCGGGCACGAGACCACCGCGAACATGATCGGCAAGATGGTCTCCATGCTGCTGGCCGACCGCGGCCGCTGGGAGGCGCTGCTGGCCGACCCCAAGCTCATCCGCACGGCGGTGGAGGAGACGCTGCGCCTCGACGCCAACTCCGGCTTCGGCCTGCCGCGCTACCTGCCCGTGGAGGCCGAGATCGCCGACACCGTGCTGCCCAAGGGCACCACCGTGATCTGCAGCATGGCCGCCGCCAACCGCGACGACAGCGCCTTCGAGGCCGCCGACCGGATGGACCTGACCCGCAGCCCGAACGCGCACCTGGCCTTCGGCTCCGGCGCCCACTCCTGCCTCGGCCAGTCGCTGGCCCGCACCGAGCTGCAGGTCGTGCTCGAGGTGCTGCTGCGCCGGCTGCCCACGCTGGAGCTGGCCGTGCCGGTGGCGGAGCTGGAGCGGGTGGAGGGCCTGGCCGTCGGCGGCCTGCGCACCGTCCCGGTCAGCTGGTGACCCGGACCGACAGAGAGGAGCTCAGCATGAAAGTGACCGTGGACGAGGACAAGTGCTGCGGCGCGGGTCAGTGCGTGCTGCTCGCGCCGGAGGTGTTCGACCAGCGCGAGGACGACGGCATCGTCATCCTGCTGGAGGCGGAGCCGGGCGAGGACCAGCACGCCCTGGTCCGCGAGGCCGCGGCCGTCTGCCCGGCCGCCGCCATCGAGGTGAGCGAGTAGTCCCGACCGCGTAGGGCCGGTGCCGGATGTCCGGCACCGGCCCTTTCGCGTCCGGGGCCCCGACTGAAAGTTTCACTCCTGGAAATCTCGCCTGTTATGTCCTGACCGGCGACGACGCCGATTCCGCCGGAACGGATCACAGGCGCCTTGTTGACGATTGGAAAGCGCTTTCCTAGATTCACACGTGTTCACCATCTTGCCAGCCGTTCACATATGTGGACGGCACCGATACCTCTGAAGGAGGAGCACCACCATGCGCACATCACGACGTATCCTCACGCTGGCCACGGGCCTGGCCGCGGCGGCCGCCGGGCTGACCGTGACCGTACCGCCCGCCTCGGCCGACACCCCGCTGGTCGGCTGGGCCACCCAGGGCGGCGGCACCACCGGCGGCGGCAGCGCGCCCACCACCACGGTGAGCTCCTCCTCCGCCCTCTCAAGCGCCCTGTCGTCCGGCTCGGCGGCCGTGATCCGGGTCTCCGGCACGATCTCCTGCTCCGGCATGCTCAGGGTGGCCTCGAACAAGACCGTCATCGGCAACTCGGGCGCGACCATCTCCGGCTGCGGCTTCAACGTCTCCCAGGCGTCGAACGTGATCATCCGCAACCTCACGTTCCGCGGCTGGAACGACGACGGCATCAACGTCCAGTACTCGACCCGGGTGTGGATCGACCACAACTCCTTCAGCAACGGCTACGACGGCGCCCTGGACATCAAGCGCGCCAGCGACTACGTCACGGTCTCCTGGAACAAGTTCTCCAGCCACGACAAGACGATGCTGCTGGGCCATAGCGACGGCAACGGCTCCGAGGACCGCAACCATCTGCGGGTGACCTACCACCACAACTGGTTCGACGGCACCAACCAGCGCCACCCGCGCGTGCGCTTCGGCAACCCCGTGCACGTGTACAACAACTTCTACGGCAACGTGGGCAGCTACGGCGTCGCCTCCACCCAGGAGGCCGGCGTGCTGGTCGAGGGCAACTACTTCGAGAACACCGAGGACCCCTTCCACCGCGGTGAGGGCAGTTCCCCGGCCGGCAGCCTGGTGGCCCGCAACAACCACTTCGTCAACTCGGGCAGCGGTGACCAGGGCGGCAGCGTCCGCTCGATCCCGTACTCGTACTCGCTCGACAGCGCCTCCAGCGTCAAGTCCATCGTGACCGGCGGCGCCGGAGCGGGCCGCATCTCCATCTGACGCGGCACCGCAGAGGCCGTGAGCGCGGTCCGCCTCCCGCGCTCACGGCCCTCTCCCTGTTTGAGTCGCTTGACTTAAATGGATGACCTGACTTCAATGTCGTCCAGCCACCGCGCAGAGGGAGAACGAATCGTGACCGAGGCACCCGAGTACCCCTTCCGCAACCCCAGCGCGCTGGAACCGCCTCCGGAGTGGGCCGAGCTCCGGGAGGGCTGCCCGGTGGCGACGATCCGGCTGGCCAGCGGCGACGAGGCGCTGCTGCTCACCCGGTACGACGACGTGCGGCAGGTCCTGTCCGACCCGCGCTTCACCCGCCAGCTCGACGCCGAGGACGCCGCGCGGGTGACCGCCAACGAGTCCGGCGGCGTGTTCGGCAGCGGCGGCAGCAGCATGAGCGGCGACGAGCACCGGGCGTGGCGGCAGCTCGTGGGCAAGGCGTTCACCGCCAAGCGGGTCACCGCGATGCAGCCCAGGATCCAGGCCATGGCCGAGCACCTGGTCGAGGAGATGGTCGCCCAGGGAGCGCCGGCCGACCTGGTGAGCGCGGTCGGCTTCCCGCTGCCGGTGTGGGCGATCTGCGACCTGCTCGGGGTGCCCGACTCCGACCGCGACAGGTTCGCGTACTGGTCGGACACCATGCTCAGCATGACGAAGTTCGGCCAGGAGGAGATCGACGCCGCGCAGGCCGAGTTCGACGCGTACCTGGTCGCGCTGACCGAGGCCAAGCAGGCCGAGCCGGGCGACGACCTGGTCAGCGAGCTGCTGTCGATGGTGGCGGGGCTGGACGGGCGGCTGACCGAGCAGCTGGTGCTGGGCACGGCCAAGGGGCTGCTGGTGGCCGGGCACGAGACCACCGCGAACATGATCGGGAAGATGGTCTCCATGCTGCTGGCCGACCGCGGCCGCTGGGAGGCGCTGCTGGCCGACCCGAAACTCGTCCGCCCGGCGGTGGAGGAGGTCCTGCGCTTCGACGCCAACCCCGGCTTCGGCATGCCGCGCTACCTCAGCGAGGAGGTCGAGGTGGCGGGCGAGCCGCTGCCGAAGGGCACCACCGTGATCTGCAGCATGGCCGCGGCCAACCGGGACGAGCGGCAGTTCGAGCGGGCCGGCGAGATGCGGCTGGACCGCTCGCCGAACCCGCACGTGGCCTTCGGCGTGGGCCCGCATTCGTGCATCGGGCAGTCGCTGGCCCGTACCGAGCTGCAGACCGTGCTCAAGGTGCTGCTCGACCGGCTGCCCACGCTGGAGCTGGCCGTCCCGGTCGCCGAGCTCAGGCGCCGCGAGGGCCTGGTCGTCGGCGGCCTGGAGCGCGTGCCGGTGCGGTGGTGACGGTGGCCGGCCGGACCGAGCGGGCCCAGGAGACCCGCGAGGCCATCCTCGACGCCGCCGAGCGGCTGTTCGCCGAGCACGGGGTCGGCGAAGTGTCCAACCGGCAGATCGGCGAGGCGGCCGGGCAGGCGAACAACTTCGCCGTCGGCTACCACTTCGGCACCAAGGCCGACCTGGTACGCGCCATCGTGCGCCGCTACACCACCGAGACCGAGCAGCGGCGGCTGCGCATGCTGGCGGAGATGGGCGACGCGACCGACCTGCGCGCGTGGGTCTCCTGCCTCGTCCGCCCCGCCACCGACCACCTCGACGCGCTGGGCGTGCCGAGCTGGCGGGCCCGGTGCCTGGCCCAGGTCAACACCGTCCCGGCACTGCGCCAGATCGTCATCGACGAGTCCGTGGCGACGCCCTCGATGCGGCGCTCCCTGGAAGGCATGTTCCGGCTGCTGCCTGGCCTGCCGGAGGAGGTGCACGCCGAGCGGAGCGACATGAGCCGCCTGCTCGTCGTGCACATCCTGGCCGAGCGCGAGCGGGCCCTGCAGGAGGGCGGCCCCACGGCGCGTACGAGCTGGGAGGCCACCGCCCTCGGCCTCATCGATGCCCTGGCCGGCCTCTGGCTGGCTCCTGTCACCACGAGATCGGAGACCTGATGCGCGGCCGCCGGCGGCACGGCCATGGCGGTCGCGTTCGACCTGGCCGACGAGGGGTCGGTGCGGGCGCTGTTCGAGCGGGCGGTGGCTCCCCGCGCGGCTGAGTCCCAGCGCGCCTTCCCCAGGAGGCGGGCGGCGCGGCGGAGCATGGAAGGATGTCGTCCGGCACCTCCGGCACCCGCCTGCCCGTCCTCAGCCTGGCGCTGACCTCGGGCGCCGTCGACGGCTTCACCTTCCTCGCCCTGGGCCAGGTCTTCACCTCCAACATGACCGGCAATCTGGTCCTGCTCGGCCTGTCGGCGGGGCACGGCCGCCTGTCCGAGGCGGTGGGCTCGCTGGTGGCGCTGGTCGCCTTCATCTGCGGCCTGGTCGTCGCCTTCCGGTTCATCGGCCCGGCCACGGGCTGGGCCGCCCGTACCAAGCTGGCCGTGGGCGCGGAGCTGTGCCTGCTGGCCGTGCTGGCGGCCGGCTGGGTGGCGTCCTGGCCGCAGCTGCCGCTGGTCGCGATCGCCGCCGTGGCCATGGGCGGGCAGAGCGCGGTGACCCACCGGCTGCGTACGTTCGTCGGCTCGACCACGTTCATCACCGGCGCGCTGACCGTCGCCATCTCCCGTCACCTCGCCCCCGGCACCGGCCCGCCGCACCTGTTCGAGCTGGCGGCCGTGCTGCTCACCCTGGCGCTCGGCGCGGCCGCCGCCGCGTTGTGCGTGCACCTGCTGCCCGTGGCGGCTCCCCTGGTGGCGGTGCTGGGCGCGGCGGTCACCGTGGTCTCCAGCCTGTTCGTCAGAGGCCGATGAGCGTCCACATCCGGACGTCACCGTGCGGTGAGCAGGCACGGGCGGGGAAGGGGGAGCATGCTGCCCCCATGGATGCCGAACGGGAACGACTAGCGCAGTCGGCCGCTCCGGACGCGCCCTGGCGCCGGTGGGGGCCGTACCTGAGTGAGCGGCAGTGGGGGACGGTCCGCGAGGACTACAGCGTGACGGGCGAGGCGTGGGACTACTTCCCGCACGACCACGCCCGCTCGCGGGCCTACCGGTGGGGCGAGGACGGCCTCGGCGGCGTCAGCGACGACAAGCAGCGGCTCTGCCTGTCGCCGGCGCTGTGGAACGGCCGGGACCCGATCCTCAAGGAGCGTCCGTTCGGGCTCACGAACGGCGAGGGCAACCACGGCGAGGACGTGAAGGACTACTACTTCTACCTCGACAGCACCCCGACCCACTCGTACATGCGATACCTCTACAAATACCCACAGGCCGCCTTCCCCTACAACGACCTGGTCGCCACCAACGCCGCCAGGGGCGGGCACAACTACGAGTACGAGCTGCTCGACACGGGCGTCTTCGCGGGCGATCGCTATTTCGACGTCTTCGTCGAGTACGCCAAGGCCGCCCCCGACGACCTGCTCATGCTCGTCACCGTGGCCAACCGGGGCCCGGAGGCGGCCACGCTGCATGTCCTGCCGACCTTGTGGTTCCGCAACACCTGGTCGTGGGGCGGCGGCACGGCGAAGCCGGCGATGCGGGCCACCGGGCCCGGCGTGGTCCAGGCCGACCACCGGGAGCTGGGGACGTACCGGCTCCACTGCGCGGCGGACGTCCCGCTGCTGTTCACCGAGAACGAGACGAACAAGGAGCGCCTGTTCGGCGGCCGCAACGCCACCCCGTACGTCAAGGACGGCATCGGCCGTCACGTCGTGAACGGCGAGGGCGGCGCGGTGAACCCGGACCGGGCCGGGACCAAGGCCGCCGCGCACCACACGCTGACGGCGCCGGCCGGCGGGGAGGCGACCGTACGCGTCCGGCTCGCGGCAGGGGACGTGCCGGACCCGCTCGGGCCCGGCTTCGACGAGGTGATCGCGGCGCGGCGGGCCGAGGCGGAAGCCTTCTACGCCGCGCTCGCCCCGCGGGACACCGGCCAGGACGCGGCGCTGGTGCTCCGGCAGGCGCTGTCCGGCCTGCTGTGGAGCAAGCAGTACTACTGCTTCGACGTCGAGACCTGGCTGGCCGAGCACGGCGCCGACCCGTGGAACCGCACCGGGCAGCGCAACCACGCCTGGTACGACCTGAGTGCCGACGACATCCTGGTCATGCCGGACAAGTGGGAATATCCGTGGTTCGCCGCCTGGGATCAGGCCTTCCACGCGGTCGCGCTCGCCATGGTGGACGTCGACCTGGCCAAGCACCAGGTCGAGGTGCTGCTCGGCGACAGATACCTGCACGCGAGCGGCCAGGTGCCGGCGTACGAGTGGGCGTTCGGCGACGTCAACCCGCCCGTGCAGGCGTGGGCCGCGCGCTTCATCAACAGCATGGACCGCCGGCTCGACGGCCACAGCGACCCCGACTTCCTGGAGCGGGTGTTCCAGAAGCTGCTGCTGAACTTCACCTGGTGGGTCAACCGCAAGGACCCCGACGGCCGCAACGTGTTCCAGGGCGGCTTCCTCGGCCTGGACAACATCGGCGTGTTCGACCGCAGCGCCGCGCTGCCCACCGGCGGGTCGCTCGACCAGGCCGACGGCACCGCGTGGATGGCGTTCTACACGCAGACGATGTTGCAGATGGCCGCCGAGCTGTCCGACCGGGCGCCCGCGTACGAGGATCTCGCCGTGCGCTTCGCCCAGCACTTCCTGCGCATCTCCGCCTCGACCGACCGGATCGGCGAGGTGAAGGAGGAGATGTGGGACGAGGCGGACGGGTTCTTCTACGACGTGCTGCGGCTGCCGGACGGCGAGGCCACCCGGCTCAGGGTGCGCTCCCTGGTGGGGCTGCTGCCGCTGTGCGCCACCACCGTCTTCACGCCGCGGCCCGACGAGCGGGACGCCCGGCTGTACAACCGGATCAGGGAGTTCGCCCGCAGGCATCCGTCGGTGGCCGAGGGCATGTCGGCCGCCGACCGGCCGGGGGTGGGCGGGCAGCGGATGCTGTCCCTGCTGGACGAGCGGAAGCTGCGGCGGGTGCTGGCCCGGATGCTCGACGAGAAGGAGTTCCTGAGCCCGTACGGGATCCGGTCGCTGTCGCGCCACCACGCCGAGCATCCGTACTCGTTCCGGGTGGCGGGGCGCGAGTACCGCGTGGCGTACCTGCCGGCCGAGTCCGACAGCCGGATGTTCGGCGGCAACTCCAACTGGCGGGGGCCGGTGTGGTTCCCGGTCAACGCGCTGATCATCCGGGCGCTGCTGCACCTGTACGCCTTCTACGGCGACGACTTCACCGTCGAGTGCCCGACGGGCTCGGGCAACCGGATGACGCTGTACGAGGTCGGCCAGGAGATCTCCGACCGGCTCGTCCGGCTGTTCCTGCGCGGCCCCGACGGGCGGCGGCCGGTGTACGGAGGGCAGCGGATCTTCCAGGAGGACCCGCACTGGCGCGACCTCATCCAGTTCCACGAGTACTTCCACGGCGACGACGGCGCCGGGCTGGGCGCCGGGCACCAGACCGGGTGGACCGCGCTCGTGGCCGTCCTCATGATCATCTACGGCCGGCTCTCCCCCGCCGACTTCCGGCCCGAGGAGCACCTCGGCTGAGCATCCCCGGCCCCGGCGGACGATCCTCCGGGGCCGGGGACGACATTTACTGCCGCCTTTACACCGACGGATTCGCCTTTTTCGACATTGGCACCGCTTCGGCGTGTGGTTCCCGGCCTGGTCACCCTCGTCGGAAGGAGTCGGCCCCGGAGCGCACCGCGATCCAGATCGGGCCGCACCGAGCCGGGCGATCTGGCCGCCAACTTTCCTCCGTTACCAACCAGCCTGTTATCCAGGCGTCTCTCTGCGTCACATCCGCGCGTCTCCCTTTAGGATCGCGATATGCGTTGCATCCGTGTCCAATTTCGGACATGCTCAAATTGGCGGTCGTTACGTCCATAACTACGGCAGAAACTTCTCGGGGCCTTTCTCCGTTCAGCGGTTAGGAAAAACGGCAACTGTGAGGAAATGTGCGCGTCACTTCATCCTTCACGTCCCTTTTCGCGCTGACCGTGACCGCTGCTGTGGTGCTTTTCCCGACGGCCGCGCAGGCCGGCCTGCCCCGCCGGGCGCCGTCCGACGTCAAGCCGGTCCGCGTCGTCATCCTGGTCGACGAGTCGGGCAGCCTGAGCGGCCAGGACGTCGCCCGTGAGCGGGCCGCCGCGCAGCTCATCGCCCTCAGCGAGCTCTCGCCGCAGTCGCAGGTGTCCGTGGTGGGCTTCGGCAGCTCCAACGGTCCCGGCCAGTCGGCCGTGGACATCGTCTGCCCGCTGACGGGGGTGGAGACGGCACAGGACCGCGAGTCGCTGAGCCGGTGCGTGGAGCGGCTGCACCGCCGCGGCACCGAGGAGGGCAACGACACCGACCACGCCGCCGCCCTCGAGCAGGCGCTCGACATCATGAACAAGCCCGACGACCAGCAGCGCGCGAAGATCGTGTTCCTGCTGACCGACGGCGTCCTCGACGTCGGGAACAGCCCGCAGTACGGCGCCGACGCCCAGGCCCGCAACCGCAACGCCCAGGCGCAGATCGGCAGCGGCCTGAAGGACGCCGAGCGGGCGCGGGTGCAGATCTGGCCGCTCGGCTTCGGCTCCGCCGACAAGACCAGCCTCGACGCCTTCGCCACCGGCGGCTGGCGGCAGCCCTGCGGCGGCCAGGAGTCGGCCACCCCGCGGGCGCGGGTGGTCGCGAACTCCGCCGACGTCGAGCGCTCCCTGCTGGAGGCGTTCGCCTACGCCAGGTGCGCGGGCATCGAGGAGTCGGTGACCGATTCACTCGACGCGGGCGCCACTGTCGATCTTCATGTCAACATCCCGATCATCGCGACCGACGGCTCGATCGTGGTGGTCAAGCGCGACCGGCGCATCCAGGTCACCTACTTCGACCCGGCCGGCGCGCAGGTGCCCAAGCAGGGCGAGCAGAACGACTCGACCTTCCAGGCCGCCGGCGAGTCCGGCCCGGTGGAGTCGCTGCGCATCCGCAACCCGCTGCCTGGCAAGTGGCGCATCCAGCTCAAGTCGCCGCCGGGCGTCCAGCGCCAGGACGTCAGCGCGACCGTCGTCTGGCAGGGCGCGCTGCGCGCCTCGATCTCCCTGAGCAACCCCCGCCCGCGCCCCGGCGAGCAGGTGGCCGTGCGGCTGCGGCTCCAGACCAGGACGGGCACGATCACCGACCCGGCGGCGCTGGAGGGGCTGCGCTTCACCGCCAGGATGTCCGGCGAGGGCTTCCAGGAGCTCCCGATCGACCTGAGTGACACGGGCGACGGCGCGGACCGGGGCGAGGGCGACGGCGAGTTCTCCGGCCAGGTCGCCATCCCCGCCTCGGCCACCGGCGCGCTGTCCTTCCTGGGCAGGGTGACCGGGCCCGGCGTGGCCGGTGACGAGCGCCCCTACGCGACCCGCGTCGCCGGGCCCGCCGACCGGCTCCGCGCACAGGTGCAGCTGGACGCGGCCACGGTGGAGCCGGGCGCGGAGGTCTCCGGCGCCGTACGCGTGACCAACGACGCCGGGCCGGCCCAGCTGGGGCTGCGGCTCGTCGACGTCCCGGGCACGGTGAGCCTGTCGGCCCAGCAGCTCCAGGCGCCGGCGGGGGCCTCCGAGCACGCCTTCGCGCTCCGGATCGGCGCGGGCGCGCCCGAGGGCCGGATCGGCGGCGTGGTCCAGGTCGTGGACGCGACCGGGCAGGTGGTGGCCGAGGAGTTCGTGGACGTGGACGTGCGGCCGCCCACCCCGCTGTGGCAGCGGCTGCTCCAGGCCCTGCTGATCCTGCTCGCGATCGTGGCGGTGGCGCTGCCGTTCCTGCTGGTCAGGAGGCGGGCGCGGCGCCGGGCGGCCGACCCCAGCGAGCTGACGCTGCACCTGTTCGACCGGCCCGGCGAGCCGTACATCAGCCGGCTGCAGGCGCCGCTCGGCGAGGGCCCCGAGTTCACCTTCGAGGTCAGTGGCGGCCGCCTGGTCCGCACGTACGGCACCGGCTACACCGTACGCCGGGGCGCCGGCCAGGCCGTCCTGGTCCGCGACCCGTCCGGGCAGGAGCTGGACCCGCTGCTCCCCGGGCGGCCGATCGCCCTGCCGGGCGGCCTGTACCTCGGCGTGGACGACGGGCGGGCGCGCGGCGCGGCCGCCGAGCAACCCGCGTACGGCGGGCGGGAGCCGTACCAGAGCAGGACCCACAGACCGATGCCGGGCGACGACCTGTTGTGAGGAGCGCATGAGGATCTTCGATCCGATGATGTTCGTAGGGCTCGGCGGCACCGGTTGCCGCGTGGGCGTGGAGCTGGAGCGCTGGCTGCGTGACGAGCTGTGCGGTCCCGACGGCATGGACCTGATCAGGAACTTCAGCTGGCAGAACTACCAGCCGTACGAGCTGCCCTCCTGCCTGCAGTTCGTCTACGTGGACCTCAACGAGGCCGAGCTCAACCGCACGCGTCGCCGGGTGGTGCCGACGGAGAAGGAGTTCCCGGCGGCGAGCCGGACCGCCCACCTGATCCACGACGTGGTGCCGAAGTTCGACTCCTACCCGGAGGTGGCCCGCAGCCTGCGGGCCACGCTGGGTGACCACGTCAAGGACTGGCTGCCGCCACGCGAGCAGGAACCGCTGGTCGCGCCGCTCATGCGGGGCGCCGGGCAGCTGCCCACGGTGGCCAGGGCGGCGCTGTTCGAGCGGATGCGCCACGGCATCGGGCCGGTGGTGCAGGGCATCGACGACGCCATCGGCGCGATCAGCAACTCCGGCAGCGAGCTGGCCGCGCTGGGCGGCCGGTTGCGGCGCAGCTGCGACGTCTTCGTGGCCTTCTCGGTGGCGGGCGGCACCGGCAGCGGCATCTTCTACGACTACCTGCATCTGATCGGCGACGCCTTCGCCCGCAACGGCATCCGGGCGCGGATCTACCCGCTGGTCGTCATGCCGTCGGCGTTCGCCGAGGGCAAGGGCGGCGGCCGCCGCGCCCGGCTGAACGCCGGCTCCAGCCTGCTCGACCTGTTCCGGCTGGTCGACGACCAGAACGCGCCGGCCGCGGGCACGCAGGTCGACGAGCAGGGCATCGTCGGCGAGCTCGGCGTGCGCTACCCGGCCAGGGGCGAGGTCCGCCTGGCCACCGGCACCGTACAGACCGCGTTCCTGTTCACGATGCCGCCCGGCGTCGAGCGGGACGACCTGCACCGCTCGATCGCCTCGCTGATCGTCTCGCTGGCCGGCACCCAGCCGCGCACCTCGGGCGAGGCGGCCGGCGGCATGGAGGATCGCGGGGAGTCCTCGTTCGCCGACGACTTCATCAACCGGGCCGTGGAGCGCGAGGTTGCGGCGGCCTCCGGGATCGGCAACCGGGGCGTCTCGACGGCGTTCGTGTCGTCCATGACCGTGCCCGTGGAGGAGCTGGCCGACCTGGTCAGCTCGCGGCTGCTGGCCCGCGCGGTGACGCAGCTCGAAGCCGTGCCGCCGGGCGCCGCCGAGAGCAACGTCGACGAGATCCGGCGCATGTTCACCACCACCAACCTCGAACCGCTCAACACCCGCGAGCCGCTGCCGCTGCCCGAGGCCCGCACCGCGACCGGCGCGGCCGACATCCTGAAGTCGCTGGCCAATCGGATGCGCGCGATGGAGGACAACCTCGCCTCGCTGGAGCGGCAGCTCACCCGCAGCGTGCCGGCCATGGCGCAGGAGATGGACGTGCGGCGCGGCGCGCTCGAAGGGCTCGGCCAGGTGGACCCGTTCCGGCTGCGGCGGGTGGTGGTCGGCCTGCCGGGCGACGTGCACGAGGCCGACCGGCTGGGCTTCGCCGGGCTGCTCGACCACCGCAGGGCGCAGCCGCGCAAGCCGTACGACAACATGAACGAGGCTCCCCCGCAGCCCCGGCCGATGCGTGACCGGGTGTTCCGCAAGGTGCAGTGGGCCGACCCCGCCGTCCAGGCGTCGCTGGCCGACCAGGAGGCCTGGTACCTGTGGCGCAGCCAGTCGCTCTGGCACAGGGCGTGGGCCGACCAGATGCCCCGCTGGGAGCCGCGCCGCAAGCAGCTCATCCGCGAGGTGCGCGAGTTCACCCAGGTCTTCGCCGAGCACGCCGAGGCCGACCCCGAGCGGTTCGCGCGCCGGGCGGGCGAGCTCTACGAGACCCGCGTGGGCGTCTACCACCTGCTGCCGCCCACCGGGGCGGACGCCTTCTACGACGCGGTCGTGCGCCGCTTCGTCGACGTCTTCGTCGCCCGGCAGCTGCTCCGCCCGACCGACAGGGAGGCCGGCGTGGTCAACGCGCTGGTCGGCCCGGACGGCTGGCGGCACGCGTACGACCTGGCCTGGCGCACGGGCAAGCCGGCCGAGGCGCTCAACTGGGTGCGGGAGCGGCTCAAGCTGGAGGTGAAGAAGCTCTTCAAGGACCAGGACGAGGCCGCCGCGCTGGGCGAGCGGCCGCTGCTGCCCTCGCTGGCCGACATCCTGGCCCAGTCTGCCTCTGGGGGCGCCTCGGGCGGCGACGACCCGCACGTGCGGCAGTTCCAGCTCAAGCTGGCCGACCTGGTGCCGGGCGGCTTCACCCCCGACGGCACGGGCGACCTGAAGGTGCTGGTCTCCTACCCGGCGCCGGCCAAGGACCCCGACCTGGAGCGCTTCCTGAAGGACCGGATCGACCTGCCGGGCGTGCCCGACTTCCGCAACATCGACGCGGACTCGGTGACCGTCGTGCAGCTGCGCACCTCGATGAGCGTCACCCAGGTCCGCGAGCTGCGCGAGGTGCTGGCCAGCTGGGCCGACGCGCTGCACGGCGAGCGGCCGCAGGACCACCTGAAGTGGCGCCAGCGGCTCGGCTACGACTTCGGCTACCTGGCCACGACCGAGGAGCACCGGGTCCGCATCCTGCACCGGCTGCTCTGCCTGCTGTGGAACGGGCGGGTCAGCGTGGTGGAGGGCGAGCCGAGCTCGCCGTCGCGGATCCGGATCGACGTCGAGGGCGGCTCGATGACGCTACCGCTGACCGGGTACGGCAAGGCGTCCTCGTGGCCGAGCATGCTGCGCGCCTACGAGCAGTGGGTGATCGGCGGCGACGAGGAGTTCCGCAGCCTGGTCAGCGAGCAGCTGATGAACGCCACCCCGGCGGGCCTGGCGGGCACCCTCAGCGTGCCGGACCCGCTCTACCACCAGGTCACCTGCATGGCCGCCGACCAGCTCGGCCTGCTGGAGATCATGGCGCCCAAGCTGCCCTCCGGCGCGCGCAACCGGGCCGACCAGCTCGTCGCCTTCTGGGCGCACACCCTGCCCGCCGCGCTGGACCTGCCCTTCGAGCGGGTCGCCGAGGCGGTCGCCTACAACCTGCGCGACCTGGACGCGCTCGTCGGGGAGTGACCATGGTCGTGGTGCTCGACCTGCGCGAGGGTGAGCCGGCCCGGCTCGGCCCCCGGGTGCTGGTGGTGGCCGACACCGAGCGCCTGGCGAACGGGCAGCAGGCCCTGCAGCAGGTGTTCAGCTCGCGCCTGGTCAGGTCGGTGCTCGTGGTCGCGCTGGGGCCGGAGCTGCGCCTGCCCCCGGCGCTCGACGGGGAGAGCCGCAGGGTGCTGTGGGTGGGCGACCCCTGCGGCATCCTCTGGGACGCCGACACCGGCGAGGCCGCGCACGGGCCGGGGGTGAGCTCGGAGTCCATCCTGATCGACCTGCTCAGCCAGCCGGAGGTCTTCGACGAGGTGGTCAACAGCCTGGGCGACATCCCGTACGGCACCGCCTCGCCCGGCTGGCGCATCGTGGCCGGCCGGATCGACCCCGAGGTGCTCGCCCAGGCCTTCCAGGAGGTGGCCGAGCGCTTCGACGGGCCCGTCCAGCAGGACACCGCCACCTTCAGCTCGCCGCTGGCCACCGCGCTGCCGGTGCTCAGCGGCACCGTGGACCTGCCCGCCGACCTCCTCGACGCGCTGATCGAGGACGGCCCGCTGGACCGGCTGCACCGCCGGGCCGCCGAGCAGCTCGACCGGGCCGCCCGCGCCCTGGACGACCTGGGCTACTTCCACGCCGCCCCGGTCCGGAACACGATCGCCGACGAGGTGATCGCGGCGGGCAAGGCGCTGGCCGAGTTCCGCGACACCGTGGCGCGGCTGTTCTCCGAGATCGACCACGCCGACGAGGACACCGCCGAGACGCTGGCCGCGAACGGGGTCAAGTTCGCCACCCCCGCGCTCATGGGGCACGCCGAGATCGTCGGCGAGCTGCGCGCCGACGTCGAGGCGGCCCTGGCCGAGCGCAAGAGCCTGGCGCGGCTGGCCTCGCGGCTGCGCCTGCTGGCCGACCACAGCGCGCCCATCGGCAGCGCCGCCTTCGTCGGCGACCTCTGGCGGATCTGCCCCGACGAGCTGCTCAACGCGCTGCACGCGCCCGCCGAGTTCCCTCCCGGGCTGCTCGACCGCTTCGTCTTCTGGCGGCGCTCGCGGGCGTGGTGGCGCGAACAGCTCTCGCTCGGCCCGGCCAGGACCGCGCTCGACGAGCTGCGCGCGCGGCTGGAACGGGTCGCGGCCAGCGAGTGGACGCTCGGCGCGGCGCGCACGCACACCTCCGACGCCGCCCGCACGCTGGCGGCCGCGCTGGGCGAGGTCTGCGCGCAGGTGGCCGGCACGCTTCGGGACTGGAGCAGGGCCGAGGCCGGCCAGGCCGCCGCCGCCCCGGCGCTGGACGAGGAGGTCACCGTACGCCTGCGCGACCGCGGCGGCCAGCTGCGCGAGGTCATCACCGGCGACCTGCTCGACGCGGTGACGGGCTGGCTGGAGCCCGGCTGGGTCTCCCTCGAGCACGGCGGCTACCGGGACGTTCAGACGGGGCTGGAACGCCGGGTGGACGAGACGCTCCGGCAGTACCGCTACCACCTGGCCCACCGGGGCGTGCAGGAACAGCCCGACTTCGGCACCGGCGACACCGGCCGCCAGGAGCTCGTGGACGCGGTGTGGCGGCAGTCCCAGCAGGTCGTGCGGGCTCTGAGCGCCCAGGCGGGCGGGCAGATGTTGCAGCTGTGCGGCGACCGGGACCTGTCGGTGCTGCTGCGGCAGGCGTACGCGGTCCGGTTCGCGCCCAGGGCCGTACGGGGACAGGGCAACCCGCCCGGCGTGGTGTGGACCCGGTCGGGACAGTACGCCGGGACCCTGCGCCTGGTGCCGCTTCGCCCCGGAACGGTGGAGGAGAACTGGAGTGGGGATGGAACCTGAGCCGCTGACCTTCACCTCCCCCGAGGGCGACCCGGTGACCTGGGAGGTGGAGGCGGAGCCGTGGCACGACCCCTTCGAGCGCCGGCTGACCCTCGTCGTGCAGGGCACCAGGCTCGTGCAGCGGCGGGTCCCCCGCGCCGAGGGCCGCGACCGCGAATACCTCTACGACCTCCTGGAGAACGAGGCCCGCATGGGCGCCCGGCTGCTCACCCGGCTGAGCCGGGCCTACCCCGTCGAGCTGCCCCGGCTGATGGGCTACAGCCTCGACGAGGAGGAGCCGTTCGTGCTGCTGTCCGACCGGCGGGGCGAGCCGGTCACCCGCAGGTCCGGCGCGCTGCTGATCGCCGAGCAGCGGGCCCTGCAGGCGAGCCTCTTCCGCGCGGTGCGCATCCTGTCGGCCTGCGGGATCGTGCACCGGCGCATCGAGCCGGAGACCGTGCGCTGGGACGGCTCCCACGTGCAGCTCACCGACCTCAGCCGGGCCACGCTGATCGGCAGCCGGCGGCTGCGGCTGGGCGAGGCGCCCTACGCCTGCCCGGCGCAGCGCACGGGCACGGGCCTGGCCGCCACCGCCGACGACCTGTGGAGCGCGGGCATGGTGATCTACCGTACGGTCACCGGCCGCGACATCGCCGACCTGCCCGACCTCACCGCCGCCCCGGCGCTGCAGCCCATCCACGACGTGTTCTCCGGCGAGCCCCCGTCGGCGCGGGAGGTGCTGGCCCGGCTGCGCGTGCCGGACCCCATGCAGGCCGTCCCCGTCGAGCAGGACCTCGGGCTGGAGGAGGGGCGCGCCGCCTTCGACCGGGCGCGGGAGGCCAGGACCGAGGCGGTCCCCGCGGGATCCGCCACCGAGGAGCCCGCGACCCGGGTCCATCCGGTGCCCGAGCCGCCGGAGGAGGCGCCGCGCCCCTGGTGGACCCGCTGGCTCCCGCTGGCCGTGCTGCTCGTCCTGCTCGTCGTCCTCTGGTTGGTGACCCGGTGATCCTCTGCCCGATCTGCCTGCACGAGTTCGCCTGGAGCGAGGACGAGCTCTACGAACGCACCCCGGCCGGTCAGTACCGGCCGCTGTCCCTGGACGACGTGACCGGGGCCCGCCGCGAGGACCTCCTGCGTGCCGCCCACGTGCGCTGCCCGGCCCCGGTGGCCGACGCGAGCCAGGAGCACCACCTGCCCTACACCTACGTACGGCACGGGCGGCCGCTGGTGATCGGCCTGGTCGGCGGGCCGGAGACGGGCAAGACGCACCTGCTGGCCGCCATGATCGGGGCCATCGAGCAGGGCGGGCTGCGGCCGTACGGGCTGACCACGGACGCGGTGGACATCGAGCGGCACGCCGAGTACGTCGACACGTACGTGCATCCGCTGATGGTGGAGCGGGTCGCCCTGTCGCGCACCACCCACCGGGCCACCGCCGAACCGGCCGACGCGCTGCTGGTCAACGACGGGCGGCACACCACCGCGGTGGCCTTCTTCGACATCGCCGGCGAGCTGCTGCGCAGCAGCACGCACGAGGCGACCAGGTTCGTGCCGGCCGTCGGCGGGCTGCTCTTCGTGATCGACGCCGACACCCGGCCGGCCAGGATGGGCGACGAGTCCTTCCGCGCCGTGCTCGACCGGCTGCCCAAGACCGGCGGGCGGCTGGACATCCCCGCCGCCATCGCGGTCACCAAGAGCGACGCCGTGCGCTTCCAGGCGCCGGTCGACACGTGGCTGTACGGCGAGCCCGACCGGCTGGACCCGGAGGCGGTGCTGGAGGAGAGCCGCGACGTCTACGCCTTCCTGCACCGGCGGGGGGCGCAGGCGTGGCTGAGCCCGTACGACAAGTGCCGCAAGTGCACCCTGCACTTCGTCTCGGCGACGGGCGCCACCGCCGCCGAGGGGCGCTTCCGGCGGGGGGTCCGGCCCCGGCGGGTCCTGGCGCCCCTGATCTCGCTCTTCGCCATGACCGGCGTGCTGCGCGGCTATCCGGAGGTGGGGCTGTGATGGGACGTTACGCCAGCGTCGACTGGATCCAGTTCGAGTGGGACGAGCGGCGTACCGGTCTCGGGCCCGTGCGCTCCTCGCTGGAGGACACCCGGGGCTGGTACCACCAGCTCGGGCCCTGGCTCGACCCCGGGCCGGCGGCGGGGGTGAGCGTCTGCCGGCTCCTGGTGGACGGGCGGGTGGTGGTGCTCGCGCGGACCCGGACCGGGGGTTCGGACAGCAGGCGGACCATCCGCGTCCAGGCGTACCTGGGCGGCTCCGCCGACCGGTCCCCCGCGATGCCGAACGTGCGCCAGGCGCTCGCCCTGGCCCCCGGCTGGGCCGAGCAGCTGCCCGCCGACGACCAGCCGCTCGACCTGGCCCGGCTGCTCGATTCCTACACCCGGTCCAGCACGGCCCTCGACCGGCGGGCGCGGGCCGGGGCCGGGACGCTCGCGCCGATCGTCGCGGAGGCGCTGCGCCGGCCCGGGAAGGAGCTGTCCGTGGCGTCCCGCGGGGACGCCGTCGCGCAGCTCTGGGGGCTGGTGGACATCCTGGACCTGGTGCTGGGGCGGCATCCGGAGACGTTCTCCACGTATGAGAGCGACGACCTGACGCAGGGGGCGGAGGTCATCTTCCTGCAGCAGTGGCCGGGGCCGTCGTCGCGGGCCTCGCACCGGGCGCGGGTGGACCTGCGGGCGCCGTACCAGGAGGACGAGTACGGGGAGATCGCGGCGCGGGTGGTGGACGCGTACGCGCGGGACGAGCTGGTGGAGCTGGTCAGGCGGCTGAGGTTCACGGACAGTACGCCGCCGGAGGAGCGGATCCGGCTCCTCGCGAGCACCCCGCCCGAGCCCGTGGGCTGGGCCGCCGCGCCGTCGGAGGATTCCTGGGCCCCGCGCCCGCCGGCCCGCGCGTCCGGCCAGGCCGGGCAGCCGTCGGTGGCGGGCGAGGCCGGGCAGCCGTCGGTGGCGCGCGCAGCGGGCGAGGCCGGGCAGGCGCCCGCCCCGGCCCCGCGCGCCGCGTCCGCCTCGCCGTATCCGGCGGCCCAGGCGTCGCAACCCGGGCCACCGCAGCCGCAGGAACCGCGGGCTCAGGCCGCGCGGACCCTGGCGGCCCGGGCGCAGGCGCAGTCGGGGGCCGGGGCGGGGCAAGCCGAACGAGGGCGTGCGCCCGGCGGGCGGGAGCCGCAGGCGGGGCGCCGGGAGCCGCGCGCCGGGGATCGAGAGCCGCGGGCCGGGGCGGCGCAGTCCTTCCCGCAGGAGAGCGGGCAGGGGGAGCCGCTCGCCGGCACGCCGGCCGCGCACGCGCAGGCGGCCGCTCCGGGTGCGCGGGCCGGGGGCGGTCCGCAGGGCGAGGGGGCCGCGCGGACCTACGCGATGCGGGACGTCTTCGAGGAGTTCCGGGCCGACCTGGCCGCCGCGACCAGCGCCAAGGAGGTGCAGGAGATCCTCAAGGACGTGCGGGCCTGGGCGGCCACGCGCCAGCCGTCCGAGGTGCGCTCCCGGCTGCCGGCCCTGGTCCCCGAGCTGGAGCGGGTGCTGCCGGACAGCCAGATCAACCCGGTCCTGCGCGACCTGCTGGACCCGGACGCCGCCCCCGCCACCCGGGACCGGTCCGGCCGGCTCGACCGCCGTTGGCTCGTCCTCGTCGTGGCGCTGTCGCTCATCATCGTCCTCCAGGTCGTCACGCTCATCCTCCGATGAGCCCCAGGCGGCGCCCGGCGGCGGCGAAGGCGGTGACGATCCGGTCGAGCTGGGCGTCCGTGTGCAGGGCCGTGGCGCTGACCCGGATCAGCGCCCGCCCGGCGGGCACGCTCGGCGGCACCATGGCCGTGGCGAAGACGCCCTCGTCGAACAGCTCGCGCCACAGGCGGCAGCACAGCAGGATGTCCCCGACGTGCACCGGGATGATGGTGGTCTCCGACGTGCCGGTCTCGAACCCGAGCCCCGACAGGTCCGCGCGGAGCCGGGCGGCGGCCACCAGCGCCCGGTGGCGGCGCTCCGGCTCGGTCTCGATGATGTCCAGCGCGGCCAGCGCCGCGGCGGTGCTCGCGGGTGACAGCGCCGCGGAGAAGACCATCGACCGGGCGTGGTGGCGCAGGTAGACGATGATCTGCCCGGGCCCGGCCACGGCGCCGCCAGTGGTGCCGAAGCATTTGGAGAAGGCCAGGGTGTGCAGGTCGACCGCGTCCTCCAGGCCGAAGTGCTCGGCGGCGCCGCGCCCGCCCGCGCCGAGCAGGCCGATGTCGTGGGCGCCGTCCAGGGCTAGGCGGACGCCGTGCCGGCGGGCGAGCCCGGCGATCCCGGGCAGGTCGCCGAGCGTGCCGGTGCTGGAGAACATGCCCTCGGTGAGGATCAGCCCGGCTCCCGAGGGGTCGCCGGACTCCAGCAGCCGGGCCAGGTGGTCGAGGTCGTTGTGCCGGTAGCGGCGCAGGCGGGCGCGCGAGAGCCGGACGGCGTCGAGGAGCGAGGCGTGGATGAGGTGGTCGGCCAGTACGGTGTCACGCGGCCCCACGAGCGCCCCGAGGGCGAGATTGGCGAGGAAGCCGGTCGGGGTCACCATGGCGGCCTCCTGCCCGAGGAACGCCGCGAGCCTGCCCTCCAGCTCCTCGTGCAGCGAGAGCGAGCCGTTGACCAGGCGCGAGCCCGACGTGCCGGTGCCCAGCCGCCGGACCGCCCGGCAGGCCGCGTCCTTCAGCCGGGGGTCGGTGGACAGGCCGAGGTAGTCGTTCGAACCGGCCGCCACCAGCACGCGCCCGTCGACGAGCACCTCGCCGGTCGCCAGCCGTTCCCGTACCGCGCGGTAGTAGGGGTAGGCGCCCATCTCGGTCACGGGCTCGAAGTCGTCGTGCAGCCGGCACCTGGCGAACGGGTCGAGCATCGCGCGTCACTGCCCTTCCGAGGGGTGGGTAAGGCGGGACATGTCCGGTGGAAACATCCCGCACCGCATCCTCACCCAGGACCCCGGCCGCCCGTGGCGCAACCGCGGTTCCCGCTGACGGCGCATCGTGCGGCGGCGTACGGGCAGGGGCGCTCCCATGGAGGCCGAACCCATGTCAGAGTTGCTGACCGGAGATTTCTACGAGTTCGAGAACCTGCTCACCGCCAAGGA
The DNA here is from genome assembly GCF_040674815.1 of Nonomuraea sp. NPDC049709. Classification (NCBI taxonomy): domain Bacteria; kingdom Bacillati; phylum Actinomycetota; class Actinomycetes; order Streptosporangiales; family Streptosporangiaceae; genus Nonomuraea; species Nonomuraea sp. NPDC049709. The sequence continues at coordinate 24,281 of NZ_JBFANM010000006.1, read as the reverse complement.
GCGGCAGACCCTGCTGCGCGTGCGCGAGTTCCTCAAGGAGAAGGTCGTCCCCATCGCCAACGAGTGCTGGGCCCGCGCCGAGTTCCCCGTGGACCTGGTGAAGGGGTACGCCGAGCTGGGCATTGCCGGCCTGGCCTACCCCGAGTGCCCCGGCCCCAAGCCCAGCGGCCTGCTCAGCGGCTTCCTCGCGCTGGAGATGGCCCACGCCGACCCGTCGATGGCCACGTTCTTCGGCGTGCACACCGGGCTGGCCATGGGCAGCATCGCCGCCTGCGGCTCGGCCGGGCAGCGGGAGCGCTGGCTGCCCGGGATGAGCAGGATGGAGAAGATCGGCGCGTTCGCGCTGACCGAGCCGACCGGCGGGTCCGACGTGGCGGGCGGCCTGCGGACCACGGCCAGGCGCGAGGGCGACACGTGGGTGCTCGACGGCGCCAAGCGCTGGATCGGCAACGGCACCTTCGCCGACCTCATCGTCGTCTGGGCCAGGGACGTCGAGGACGAGCACGTCAAGGGATTCGTGGTGGAGAAGGGCACCCCCGGCTGCACGGCCACGAAGATGGAGAACAAGATGGCGTTGCGTACCGTGCAGAACGCCGACATCGTCCTGTCCGGCTGCCGCGTCCCCGAGACCGACCGGCTGCAGGGGGCGAACTCCTTCCGCGACACCGCCAGGATCCTGCGCAGGACCCGCAGCGGCGTCGCCTGGCAGGCGGTCGGCATCATGATCGCCGCTTACGAGATCGCCCTGCGCTACGCCAAGGAGCGCGAGCAGTTCGGCCGCCCCATCGGCAAGTTCCAGCTCGTGCAGGACTTGCTGGTCAGGATGCTCGGCAACGCCACCGCCTGCCTCGGCATGGTGGTACGCCTGGCGCAGCTCCAGGACGAGGGGATCTTCAGGGACGAGAACTCGGCGCTGGCCAAGGCGTACTGCACGACGCAGATGCGCCAGGTGGTCGGCTGGGCGCGCGAGCTGCTCGCCGGCAACGGCATCATCCTCGACTACGACATCGCCAGGTTCGTCGCGGACGCCGAGGCGATCTACTCCTACGAGGGCACCAGGGAGATCAACACTCTCATCGTCGGCCGCGCGATCACCGGTCTGAGCGCATTCGTCTGAGTTCGTCACTGTACGTGACCCGCCAACGATCACGGTCACGATCGGTGTGCTGACAAAGAGTCAACCCGCCATTCCGGGTGTTTCTTCGCATCCGTACCTTGAAGTACATCTGCCCCATCGGCATAGTGGACGGACCACAGGCGTAACCAGTCGTGGCTGGGCATCCTCGGGGGCCGGTAGCAAGTTCACGACTGCCCACAGAAAAGCACCACCACGCGCGGAATTGGACTAGATGGATGAGCTCGCCCCCGCCGATCCGTACCAAGCTGCTCAGGATCCTCCTGCTTCCGCTGGTCTCCATGGTTGCCCTCTGGGGGTTCATCGCCTATTCCAGTGTGGAAGAGATCGTCACGGTCTCCCAGGCGCAGGACCGGTGGGAGGCCATCGGCGCACCCGTGTTACAGCTGATCGTGGAGTTACAGAAGGAGCGGCAGCTCTCGGCGGAGGCGCCGGGCAGCACCGCGACGTACAAGCCGCTGGCCGATCAGCGGCAGGTCACCGACGCGCAGGCCAAGCGCCTGCGCGAGATCATCGGATCCGTTGACGTCGAGGCGGCGGGCGGCGAGACGCCGGCCCAGGTGCGCACGATGGTGCAGGCGCTGGACGGGCTGCAGGCGCTGCGGGCCTCCGCCGACGGCGGCGTGCTGGCGCCGCCGCTGACGATCATTCAGGCGTACGACAACCTGATCGCCGTGGCCAACCGGCAGTTCGGCGACCGCGACGCGCTGAGCGACGTGTCGTCCTTCCGCGGGGTGCGCGGCATGGCCGCCTTCAGCGCCACGGCGGAATATCTCGGCCGCGAGCACGCCGTGCTCACCGCCACGATCGTGAACCGCCGCATGACCCCGGCCGACCGGGGCGCGTTCGTGGCCGCGATGGCCAGCCGCCGGCTCGTCTTCGCCAACGCCGAGCGCGACGCCGGGCCCGAGCTGCGCGCCGACTACGACCGGCTGGTGGCCAGCGAACCGTACAGGCGGCTGATCGCGGTCGAGGACGAGCTGTTCACCTGGGACACCGACGGGGCGCCGCCGGTGAACCCCGCCGAGTGGCGCCGCGACGCCGAGGCGATCATCGGCGGGATCAACCGGGACACGCAGACGGAGCTGGCCCGCGCCGCCGCGGAGGCCGAGGCGCTGAAGAGCGGGGCGTACTGGCGGATCGGGATGGTCCTGCTCCTGGGGCTGGCCGCGGTGGTCGTGTCGGTGGCGCTGTCGTACCGGTTCGGGCGCTCGCTGGTCGACGAGCTCAAGCGGCTGCAGGGCTCGGCGGTGGAGCTGGCCGAGGAGCGGCTGCCCCGGCTGGTCGAGCGGCTGCGGCGCGGCGACGACGTGGACCCGGCCACCGAGGCCCCCGGGCTCGACCGGGCCGACACGGCCGAGGTCGATCGCGTGGTGGACGCGTTCGCCGCGGTACGCCGCACGGCGGTCGAGGCCGCGGTCGGCCAGGCGGCCCTGCGCAAGGGCGTCGGGCAGGTCTTCCTCAACCTGGCCCGGCGCAACCAGGCGCTGCTGCACCGCCAGCTCGCGCTGCTCGACACCATGGAGCGCCGCGCGGACGAGCCCGAGGTCCTGGAGGACCTGTTCAAGCTCGACCACCTGACCACCCGCATGCGGCGGCACGCCGAGAACCTGATCATCCTGTCCGACTCCTCCCCCGCGCGCCGCTGGCGGGACCCGGTGCCGCTGTTCGACGTCGTACGCGCGGCGGTGCTGGAGGTCGAGGACTACACGCGCGTCACCGTCGCGCCCATGCCGGACGCCCCGCTGCTGGTCGGCGCCGCCGTCACCGACGTGATCCACCTGGTCGCCGAGCTGGTGGAGAACGCCACCGTCTTCTCCCCGCCCGACACGACCGTGAGCGTACGCGGGGTGACGGCGGCCAACGGCCTGGCCCTGGAGGTGGAGGACCGGGGGCTGGGGCTGTCGCAGACCACCCTCGACGAGCTCAACGCCCGGCTGGCCGACCTGCCGGAGTTCGACCTGGCCGACACCGACCGGCTCGGACTGTTCGTGGTGGCCAGGCTGGCGGCCCGGCACGGGATCAAGATCGTGCTGCGCCGCTCGCCGTACGACGGGACCACCGCGATCGTGCTCCTGCCCGCCACGCTGCTCGCCGGCGCCGAACCGCCGGCCCTGACGGCCGCCGCCCACTCCATGGGGCAGCCCGGCCAGGACGCCGCCACCCGCGTGGCCCGGCCCGTGCGGGCGCTCGGCATGGCGGCCCCGGACGTGCGCCCGCGCGGGGTGGCCATCGCTCCCGAGCCGGAGCGCGCGACCTGGTTCGAGGCCGGCCCGGCACGCAGGCCCGCTGACCCGGTACGCGCCCAGGACGCGATCCGCACCCAGGACCACGTACGCCCTCCGGGCCCCGCGCCCGAGCCCGTCCGTGAGCCCGATGCGGTGCGGAGACCCGGCCCGGCGTACGAGGCCGGACCCGCCGGCCCACCCGCCGGACCCACCGTGCCCGCCGGCCCGCCCGCCGGCTGGAGCGTCACGGTGCCCGCCCAGGAGGCGGACGACGACCTCGACGGGCTGCCGATGCGGATCCCGCAGGCCAGCCTGGCTCCCCAGCTCCGTACGGACGGGCGCGCGGAGCGTCGCTCGACCCCGGCCCGCTCGCCGGAGGAGCTCGCACAGCTCATGTCGTCCATGCAACGCGGCTGGCAGCAGGGTCGCCAGCGAGCGAGGCAGGAGCGAGACATGTGGAACGGAAAGGACGACCAACCCAATGCCTGACCCCAGAAGTGAACTGAGCTGGCTGCTCGACGACCTAATCCAGCGCGTCCCGGGCATCCGGCACGCCATCGTGCTGTCCGCGGACGGGCTGTCCATGGGCAACTCCCGGGAGCTGACCAGGGAGGACGCGGAGCACCTGTCCGCCATCTCCGCCGGCAGCCACAGCCTCGCCATGGGGGCGGGGCGGCACTTCGCCATGGGCGGTGTACGGCAGACGATCATCGAGATGGACGAGGGCTTCCTGTTCGTCACCGCGGCCGGTCAGGGCGCCCGGCTGGCCGTCATCGCCACGGCCGACGCCGAGCTGGGCATGGTCACGTACGAGATGGCCCTGATGGTCAAGCGGGTCGGCGAGCACCTCGCCGCGCATCCGAGGGGAGCGGCACCGGCACCCGCCTGGAACGGCGCGAGACCGTGACCGGAGAGGATCCCGGGCCGCTGATCCGGCTGTACGGGCTGACCGGGGGCCGGGCGCGGCCGCAGGGCGAGGCGTTCGACCTGGTGGCCATCGTCACGACGGCCGGCGACACCCACGAGCCCGTGGACCTGATCCCCGAGCATCGTGCCGTGCTCGCGCTGTGCCGCCGGCCCACGCCGGTGGCGGACGTCGCGGCGCACCTCAGGCTGCCGCTCAACATCACCCGGGTGATCCTGGGCGACCTGCGGCGCGAGGGCCTGGTCACCATCGAGCGCCCGCGTCCCGTGGCGCAGACGATCGACGAACGTATCTACAGGGAAGTGCTGCATGGACTACGCAGCCTCTGAGCCGGCGGCGACCGCGGTCGCCTCGGCCTTGGCCATCAAGATCCTGATCGCGGGCGGCTTCGGCGTCGGCAAGACGACCATGGTCGGCACGATCAGCGAGATCCGGCCGCTGCACACGGAGGAGCTGCTGAGCGATCGCGGCATCGGGGTGGACGACACCTCGGGCGTGGAGTCCAAGATCACTACCACTGTGGCGCTGGACTTCGGCCGGATCACCATCCGGGACGGGCTGTGGCTGTACCTGTTCGGCACGCCGGGGCAGGACCGGTTCTGGTTCATGTGGGACGAGCTGGCCCTGGGCGCGCTCGGCGCCGTCGTGCTCGCCGACACCCGCCGCCTGCAGGACTGCTTCCCGGCGGTGGACTACTTCGAGCAGCGCGGGATCCCGTTCGTGGTGGGGGTGAACTGCTTCGACGGCGCCCGCCGGTACGACCCGGCGAAGGTACGGCGGGCGCTCGGGCTGAACGAGGGCATCCCGATCGTGCTGTGCGACGTGCGTGAGCGGAGGTCGGTCAAGGAGGTGCTGACCACGCTCGTCACGTACGCGGTGGAGGGCCTCCAGCCCTACGGGACGGGCGCGTGACTCCCCCTCGCCAGGGCGGTGTGAGGCGCCTGCCGGACGCTACGGGGTGAGCGCGGTCTCGCGCAGCACCTGCGCGAGGCGGGCGACGGGTTCCTGCAGCGGGCCCGGCAGCCGGGCCAGGAGCAGGCGGCGCCGTTCCTGGGGTCCGCCGCGTACCGGGAGGACGCGCACGCCGGGCGGCACGGCGGGAGCGAGCGAGGCCGGGACGGTGGTCAGACCGCAGCCGGCGGCCACGAGGCTGAGCTTGGCCAGCCAGTCGCGGGCGGAATGGGCGATCCGGGGGCGCTCGTCCAGGCCGGGCCAGGCGCCCATCCCCGTGCTGTCGCCCGCGCCGCCCCCCGCCGCGCTGCCGGGGCCGGCGATCCAGCTCTGCCCGTGCAGGTCGGCGACGTCGATGTAGTCGCCGCGGGCGAGGGGATGGCCGGCCGGGACGGCTACGTGCAGGCTGCGCTCCGTCAGGGTCTGGAGTTCCAGCGCCGGCGTCTCGGTGTCGGGCGGCCGGAAGGGCGGGACGGAGGCCAGAACGGCGAGATCGACCGTACCGGCGCGCAGGGCGCGGACCAGGGCCGGCGTCCGGCCCTCCCTGGAGTCGACGGTGATGGCCGGGTGCGTGACGCGCAGGGCGGCCAGCGCGCGGGGCACCAGGGCGGCGCCCGCGCTGGGGAACCAGCTGAGGCGTACCGTGCTGGGCTCGTCGGGGAGCCCGGCGAGCTCGCGCGCACCCGCGTCGACCTGGTCCACGACGGCGGAGGCGCGGCGCAGCACGATCCGTCCCGCCGAGGTGAGCCGCACGCCGTCGTGGCGCCGCTCCAGGAGCGGGGCGCCCGCCGCGCGTTCGAGCGAGGCGATCTGGCGGGAGACGGCGGACTGCGTGTAGCCGAGGGCGGTGGCCGCCGCGGTGAGCGTCCCGCGCTCGGCCACCTCCCGGAAGACCCGCAGCGCGGTGAGCGAGGCGTCGGTGAAGGCCATGACGATTACGCATACCACGGTTGAGAAACTTTCGCTGGCCGCATCCCCTCCGGCCTCCCTAACCTGGGTGCGACCCCGGCTCTCGAAACCCGCGTCCGCGGACAGAACCGCGTGCCCGGGTCGCGAATCGCACCCCGGACCGGACGCTGCCGCACTCCGCGCGGCACTTCCCATCACAAGGAGCCCGAATGACAATCCCACCCCGAGTCGCCCTGGTGACCGGCGCGACGCAGGGCCTCGGCCTGGCCCTCGTCGAGGGTCTGGCCCGGCGCCTGAACCCGGCCGACACCGTCTACCTCACCGGCCGTGACGCCGGCCGCGTCGCGCGGGCCGCCGACGCGATGCCCCGAACCGGCGCCCGGGTACGGGGCGAGCTCTTCGACGTCGCCGACCCCGACGCCGCCGCCCGGTTCGCCGGCCTGCTCCATGACCGGCACGGCGGCGTGGACGTCGTCTTCGGCAACGCCGTCATGCGCATCGGCCCCGACGACGACCCGCGCACGCTGGTGGACGCCTACACCGAGGTCAACAACTTCGGCACCACCCGGCTGCTGCGGGCCTTCGCGCCGCTGGCGCGCGATGGCGGGCGGCTCGTCGTGGTCGCCAGCTCGCTGGGCACGCTGCACCATCTGGCGCCCGTACTGCATGACCGCTTCGACGGCCTGACGTCGCTGGAGGAGGTGGACAAGCAGGTGGCGGCCTGGCGCGACGCCGTCAAGGACGGCAGCGCCCGCGCCGGGGCGTGGCCCGGCTTCGTCAACATCCCCTCCAAGATCGCCCAGGTCGCCGCCGTACGCGCACTCGCCGGGCAGCGCCGGGCCGAGGACGCCCGCCGCGGCATCCTGCTCGTCGCCGTCTGCCCCGGCATGATCAACACACCGACCTCGGCCCTGTGGTGGAACGTCGCCGACGCCCCCAGCCCCGCCCAGGCCGCCGAACCCCTCCTCGACCTGGTCCAGAACCCCGTCGACCCGGCCCACTACGGCGAGCTGGTCCGGTTCGGCCGGGTCCTCCCCTGGAGCCCCTTCGCCTGACCGCACAACAGGCCCTCCAGTACGTCCCGCGCGTCCGGCCGGGGTGCCCGTCGCCTGGGGAGCCCGTTTCGCAGGAGACGCCCGGGGTAGGGGCTTGCTCTCGGGTCAGCAGCACATTCCCCCTCGTATCCCCCGCGCCCAGACGTCAGGGGTCGTGAGGAGGGGCCGTGAGCCAGGTCCACGGAATGTGCGAGCCCCGGTTCGGCGCCGTACGCGAGGCATTCGAGGACAACTTCGCCCAGGGCCGGGAGCTCGGCGCCTGCGTGGCCGTCTACCACCGCGGGCAGGCGGTCGTGAACCTGTGGGGCGGGCTGACCGGCGCCCAGGACGACGCCCCCGAATGGCGGCCCGACACGATCACCCTCCTGGCCTCCGCCACCAAGGGCCTCATCGCCGCCACCGCCATGCTGCTGGTCGACCGGGGCATCCTCGACCTCGACGCGCCCGTGGCCGACTACTGGCCGCAGTTCGCGGCCCGGGGCAAGGCGCGGATCCCGCTGAGATGGGTGCTCGGGCACCGCTCAGGCGTGGTCACCATCGACCCGCCCCTGACCCTGACCGACCTCCGGCAGGGCACCGCCGTCACCGACGCCCTGGCCACCGCCCGCCCCGCCTGGCATCCCGGTCGCGCGCACGGGTACCACTGCCTGACCATGGGCTGGCTGGTCGGCGAGATCATCCAGCGCGTCACCGGCCAGTCCACCGGCCGGTTCTTCGCCACCGAGATCGCCGCCCCGCTCGGCCTCGACCTGCACGTCGGCCCGCCGCCCGGCCGGCACCGCCGCCTGGCCGCCCTCCTTCCGCCCACCCCGCAGCAACTCCTCCAGGGACGCGCCAACCCGCAACTCCGCGAGCTCAACCAGGCCATCTGCGACCCGGCCTCCCTCTTCCACCGCTCCACCTTCGGCAGCCTCGCCCTGACCGGCAACCTGCTCACCGGCCTCCCCTCGGCCGAGATCCCCTCCTGCGGCGGGACCGGCAACGCCGCCGCGCTCGCCCGCCTGTACGCCGCCCTCATCGGCGAGGTCGACGGTATCCGGCTGCTACGCCCGCAGGCCACCGACCGGGCCCGTACCGTGGAGGCCGCCGGCATGGACCTCGTCCTGCGCTGCCACACCTCCTACGGCCGCGGCTTCATGCTGCCCGGCGGCCCCATGTGGCCCGCCACCACCTCCCCCACCGCCTTCGGCCACCCCGGCGTCACCGGCGTGTTCGCCTACGCCGACCCGGACAACGAGCTCGCCTTCGCCTACGTCCCCAACCGCATGACGGAGCTCATCGAGGGCGGCGACGACCGCGCCCGCCAGCTCATCGAGGCCACCCACCGCTGCCTCTCCTGACCGCCACGCGCCGCTGTTCCCTCGGACGGCTGCGCGCTTCGAGGCGCGCCCGCTCTTTCCCCGGCGATCAGCGGCAAACCGGACGTGGGCACCGGTACGTGAACCACGGCCGAGGACCGAAGGCCGGAGCAGGCGGTCAGAGGTAGGGGCCGGTGTCCGTGCCCGGGCTGGGGTGCGGGGCCGGGCGGGCCTGCTGGAGGGTCAGCCCGATCCTGATCCCCTGGAAGACCCCTTCCAGCCAGCCCACGAGCTGGCTCTGCGCGATCCGGATCTCCGCCTGGGTGAGGGTCTCCGAGGGCGCGGGCAGCAGCCGGTTCAGCTCGTCCCGCAGCTCCGGCGCCACCGAGGCGGCGATCTCCGCGACCACCCGCGCGTGAATGCGCTGGAGCTGATCACGGGCGTGCTCGTCCAGGGAGAGCCCGCGAGCCTCGTCGAGCAGCGAACGCGCCATGGTGCTCACGCGCAACAGCCTCGCGGGCTCCTTGACGCGCCCGATCTCGGTTTCCACCGACGGCTCCCGCGCATCGACCGGGACGGCGTCACGAGGCCTTTCCGGCTGGTGAGGACCGGGTGAAGAGGTCATGTCGGCGTCCCTCGAGTAGCTGATCGCGGTCACCAAGGACCCTGCCCACCTATTCGCCGCTCACGCCCCAGGGTCCTCATCCCGCGCAGGACCACCACGTACGCGGTCACGGGTGGAGGGGCAGCTCGTCCAGGACGGTGTCGGCCAGCCGGCGCGCGGGCCGCCGGTAGGCGCGAGCCAGGGTGTGGAAGACCTGCTCGGCCCGGATGGCCGGCCAGTCCAGCGGCAGGTGCTCGGCGGGCAGGTGCGGGTCCTGGCGGACGAGCTGCAGCCAGTCGGTGTGCAGCAGGAGCTGCCGGGCCAGGTCGTCGGGCAGCGCGGGCTGCGGGCCGGGGGTGTCCCAGCGGTCGAGGAAGGCGTGGTAGCGGGCGGCGATCTGCTCGGTGTCGAAGGCCCTGCGTACGAGGTCGGCCGACTCGGTCGGCCTCGTCGCGCGGACGGCCAGGACGGTGACGTGGTCACGCAGGCCCAGCTCGGTGACGATGGCGCTCACGTCCTTGGTGCCCGGCGCGATCCACATGCCGCTGTGCAGGAGGCCGAATCCGGCCCAGACGAGCTGCGAGCGCAGGTCGTGGCGGGTGCTGCGGCGGCTGTCGGGCAGGGAGAAGCCGACCAGCGTCCAGGAGCCGTCCCAGTCGCGGTTGACCGCGCCGGTCTCCCAGACCCGCCGGCGGCCGTCCTCCAGGATGTCCGCGGCATGCGGGGTGAGCCCGAAGTACGTCTTGCGCCCCTGGCGGTGGCGGGCCAGCAGCCCCCGCTTGACCATGCGGGTGAGCGTCGAGCGCACCGCCTCCTCCGTCAGGCCCAGCCGGGCGAACACGTCGATGACGCTGCCGGAGTAGACGGCGACGCGGCGGCCCAGCACGTAGACGCCGAGGAAGCTGAACATCAACGACTGCGGCCGCGGGGACGCGGGCTGCGGCGGGTCGTCTCCCTCGCGGAAGGTCACGGATCGAGGGTAGACGGGCGCCGGTTATTGGGCAAAGCTGTGACGGAGGTTGCAGGAATGCCCCACATTTCCGATGAGGTGACGTTCGTGGATCTGTCAGGGAAGGCCGCGGCGGCGGAGTTCGAGGTAGCGGTACGGATGCGGGAACCGGTCGCATGAACGTCGACGAGCTGGTCGCGATCGACGTCCACACCCACGCCGAGGTCTCCGCGGACGGGCACGTGTCGCTGAGCCCGGAGCTGTTCGGCGCCTCGGCCGACTACTTCGGCTCGCACGAGCGGCCCACGATCGAGCAGATGGCCGCCTACTACCGGCAGCGGACGATGGCCGCGGTGGTGTTCACCGTGGACGCCGAGCACGCCACCGGCCACCGCCGGATCGCCAACGAGGAGATCGCCGACAGCTGCGCCGCGCACGCCGACGTGTTGATCCCGTTCGCCAGCATCGACCCGTGGAAGGGCCGCGCCGGCGCGCGCGAGGCCCGCCGCCTGGTCGAACAGCACGGGGTCCGCGGCTTCAAGTTCCACCCCGGCATCCAGGGCTTCGACCCCAACGACCCGATGGCCTACCCGCTGTACGACGTGATCGAGGAACTCGGCGCGATCGCCCTGTTCCACACCGGCCAGACCGGCATCGGCGCCGGTGTGCCCGGCGGCGCCGGCATCCGGCTCAAGCACTCCAACCCGATGCTCATCGACGACGTGGCCGTGGACTTCCCGCACCTGAAGATCATCCTCGCCCACCCGTCGTTCCCCTGGCAGGACGAGGCCCTGGCCATCGCCACCCACAAACCCACCGTGCACATCGACCTGTCCGGCTGGTCACCGAAATACTTCCCGCCACAACTCATCCGCTACGCCAACAGCCTGCTGCAGGACAAGGTGCTGTTCGGCTCCGACTACCCCGTGATCAGCCCGGACCGGTGGCTGGCCGACTTCGCCGATCTCGACATCAAACCCGAGGTCCGCCCCAAGATCCTCAAGCACAACGCCGCCCGCCTGCTCGGCCTCACCGCCAAGGAGACCCAGCGATGACCACCACCGCCACCGGCCTGGCCGAGATCAAGGCACTGACCGGCCGCGACCTCGGCCGCACCGCCTGGCTGCAGATCACCCAGGAGCGGGTCGACACCTTCGCCGAGGCCACCGGCGACCACCAGTGGATCCACACCAACCCCGAACGCGCCAGGAACGGACCCTTCGGCGGCACCATCGCACACGGCTACCTCACCCTCGCCCTGATCATCCCGCTCTTCGGCGAACTGCTCGACATCCAGGGCGTCACCATGAGCATCAACTACGGCCTGGACAAGGTCCGCTTCCCCAGCCCGGTCAGGGTCGGCGCCAAGATCCGGCTGGCCGGTCAGGTCGTCTCCGTCGAGGACGTCCCGGGCAACGGCGTGCAGATGGCCATGGACTTCACCGTCGAGATCGACGGCTCCGCCAAGCCCGCCTGCGCCGCCCGCGCCATCTACCGCCACTACGCCTGACCACCGCCTCCAGCGCCCGCGCCGCCTCACGGGCCCCGGCACCGGAGCAGCCCCCGACGGCACGCTCGCCAGCACCCGAAGGGAGACGGCCGACAATCCGGAGCGGTCGCGAGCACCCGAAGGGACGCGGCCGACGTCCCGGGGCGGTCGCGAGCACCCAAAGGAGGTCGGTCGGGGTTCGCGGGGCCGGGCGCGGCGTCCGGTTCGTGGGCCGTCCTACCATGTGATCGTGACTCCGACTCCTCGACGCGCGCCCCGCACCGCCGCTCGCGGCGGAGCCGCACCCAGCATCCGGGACGTCGCCGCCGCTGCCGGGGTCTCGTACCAGACCGTCTCGCGCGTGCTGAACGAGTCGCCGCGCGTGCGGCCGGAGACGCGTACGGCGGTGCTGGCGGCGATCGAGCGGCTCGGATTCCGGCCCAGCCGGGCGGCGCGTGCCCTGAGCCTGGGGCGGGCGCGCGGCATCACGGTCGTGACGTCCAACACCATGCTGTACGGGTACGCCGCCACGCTGCAGGGCCTGGAGGAGGCCGCCCGGGCCGAGGGCATGGCGATGGGCATCAGGGTCGTGGAGTCGGCCGAGCCCGCCGAGGTCAAGCAGACCGTGGACTACGTGAGCGACGCCAGCGCGGGGGGCGTGGTGGTGATCGCGTTCGATCCCTTGGGGGTCGCGGTGCTGGAGGCGCTGCCCGAGCACGTGCCCGCCGTCGCCGCCACCGAGCCGGCCGCACCCGACCGGGGGCGGGTCGCGATCGCCCTGGACGAGCGCCGCGCGGCGGCCGACGCCACGCGGCACCTGCTCGCGCTGGGCCACCGCACCGTGCACCACGTGGCCATCCCCTCCGAGGGCGCCCCAGCCGCGACAGGCAAGACGGTGGCAGGCGACGAGTCGCCGAGCGACGTCCCCGGCCACCCGGTGGGCGGCGGCGAGCTGCCACGCGACGCCACCCGCAACCCCCAGGGCGGTGACGAGTTCCCACGCGACGCCGCCGAGCACCCCTTGAGCGGTGGCGAGCTCGCACGCGCCGACAACGCCTTGGGCGGTGGCGGGCGGGCGGGCAGTCCTTCTGACGTCTCGCCGCTCGGTGCCGGAGGGCCGCTCGACGCCTCTGGAGAGCTGCTGGCCGGTGGCGCTTCCGGCGGTCAGCCGGTGGCTGGGGGGCGGCTGGCGGGGTGGCGGGATGCGCTGCGGGAGGCGGGGGCGGAGATTCCCGAGGTGCTGGCGTGCGGGTGGGACGTCCGGTCCGCGTACGCGGCCGGGCAGCGGCTGGCCGCCGCCCCCGACGTCACCGCCATCCTGTGCGGCAACGACGACATCGCGCAGGGTGTGCGCAGGGCGCTGTACGACGCGGGCAAGGACGTGCCCGGTGACGTGAGCATCGTCGGGTTCGACGACATCCCGGGCTCGGCGTACTGGACGCCCGCTCTGACCACCGTACGCATGGACTTCGCCGGCCTGGGCCGGGCCTGCTTCCGCGCGGCCGTGGCGGAGCTCACCGGGCAGCCACAGCCTGAGCTCGCCCTCACGCCGCCCACCCTGGTGCTGCGCGAGTCCACCGCTCCCCCGCCCCGCGCCTGAGGAACGCCCGGGGCCCCCGCGCCGTGAGGGCGCCGGGCGAAATGCCTTCGTAACGATCCCGCAAAGAGGGCTTTTGCGAGCGACGTGTGACCGCTCACACTGTGGCCATGGATGTGACCGGTCACATCAACCTCGTCCGAAAGAGAGACGCTTGATGCCTGCTGACATCGTCGAGACCTTGCGCTGGGGCCATGCCGGCCTGACCGCCGTCCTGGAGATCCACCCGGATCGCCCGGTGGCGCTGCGCGAGTTGTCGGCGGGTCCCGACCGTACGCCGGCGCGCCCGTCGCAGCCGCTGGTGGAGGTGCTGGTGCCGGGCGAGGGGCGGGCCAGGGCGTCGCAGCGGTTGTCGGAGACGGCGGTGGGCTGCCGGTTGCGCTACGCCGGAGCCGAGCAGTCGAGCGCCGGCGGATGGCACGAGCTGCGCGTACGGCTGCGTGACGAGGCGGCCGGGCTGGACGCGGAGATGATCCTGCGCTCGCCCGACGGGGTGGCGGCCGTGCAGGCGCGCGTCCGGGTGACGAACACCGGCGACAAGCCGGTGCTGCTGCTGGCTGTCACCTCGTTCGCCGCCGGCTTCGTCGGCCGGCCGGTGAACGACCTGGACGTCCTGTACGCCGGCAGCGAGTGGCTGGGCGAGAGCCGCTGGACCAGGCGCCCGCTGCGCGAGCACGTCGCCGACCTCGGCCTGGCCGGGCACGGCCAGCACGGCAAGGGCGTGTTCGCCCTGACCAGCTCCGGCACCTGGTCGAGCGGGCGGCACGTGCCGATGGGCGGATTGGGCGACCGGCGTACCGGCCGGACCTGGCTGTGGCAGATCGAGCACAACGGGCCGTGGCGCTGGGAGACGGGCGAGCGGCTGGACGGCGCGTACGTCGCCCTGTCCGGCCCCACCGACCTCGACCACCAGTGGAGCGAGCTGCTCGCGCCCGGCGAGTCGTTCACCACCGTGCCCGTCGCGATCGCCGTTTCCGAGGGCGCCGAGGGCAACGAGGGCGCCGAAGGAACCGGATTCGAGCGGGCGGTGGCGGCCCTGACCGCGTACCGGCGGGCGCTGCTGCGCCCCCACCCCGACCGGCCCGCGCTGCCGGTCGTGTTCAACGACTACATGAACACGCTGATGGGCGACCCGACCACGGACAAGCTGCTGCCCCTCATCGACGCCGCCGCCAACGCCGGGGCGCAGGTGTTCTGCGTGGACGCCGGCTGGTACGACGACGGCGGCGACTGGTGGGACAGCGTGGGCGAGTGGCAGCCCTCCCAGACCCGCTTCCCGCGCGGCCTGGAGGAGGTGCTGGCCCGTATCACGGGCCACGGCATGACGCCCGGCCTGTGGCTGGAGCCCGAGGTGATCGGGGTACGCAGCCCGATGGCCGACAAGCTGCCCGCGGAGGCGTTCCTGCAGCGCGGCGGCGTACGGATCGCCGAGCACGGCCGCTACCACCTGGACCTGCGCCACCCCGCCGCCCTCGCGCACCTTGACCAGGTGGTGGACCGCATGGTGGAGGAGCTGGGCATCGGCTACTTCAAGCTCGACTACAACATCGATCCCGGCCCCGGCACCGACCTGGACGCCGCCAGCGCCGGCGCCGGGCTGCTCGCGCACAACCGGGCCCACCTGGCCTGGCTGGAGGGCGTCCTGGACCGGCACCCGCGCCTGGTGCTGGAGAACTGCGGCTCGGGCGCGATGCGCATGGACTACGCGATGCTGGCTCGCCTGCAGCTCCAGTCCACCAGCGACCAGCAGGACTTCCTGCGCTACCCGCCGATCGCGGTCGCCGCACCCCTGTCAGTGCTGCCCGAGCAGGCCGCCAACTGGGCCTACCCGCAACCCGAGATGGCCGCCGAGGAGATCGCCTTCACGATGTGCACCGGCATCCTGGGCCGCCTCTACCTGTCGGGCAACCTCCACCGCATGGACGACGCCCAGCGCACCCTGGTCAGGGACGGCGTACGGCTCCATCAGCGCCTGCGCCAGGACCTGCTGCGGGCCACGCCGTGCTGGCCGCTCGGCCTGCCCGGCTGGGAGGACCCGTGGCTGGCCCTCGGCCTGCGCACCGAACAGGTCACCCATCTGGGGATCTGGCGCAGACCGGGGGCCGCGGACACCGCCGTGCTCGAACTCCCCCACCTGGCGGGACGGGACGTGAGCGTGGAGATCGTCTACCCGGCGGCGGCCGGCGGCTGGAGCCACGAGTGGAACCCGCGTACCGGAAAGCTCGCCGTCACCGCAACCGTCCCCGCGCCCACCGCCCGCATCCTGCACCTCCGTCCCCTGTAGCCCCCCAGCCGACCTGGATCGAGGAACCGAACCGTGAAGCTCCTACAGCGTGTCGCCGCCGCGATGGCCCTCGCCCTGGCAGTCGCGGCCTGCAGCGATCCCTCCGCCGGGCAGCCGGCCGAATCCACGGGGTCCACCACCGGTGCCGCCCCCGCCGCCTGGCCCTCCCCCGCCGCCCGCCTGGACGGGGTCACGCTCACCATCTGGGCCGCGCAGAACAGCAACACCATGCCCAAGGCCGTCACCGACGCCTTCACCCAGGCGACCGGCGCCGCGGTCGAGGTCGTCACCATCCCGGACCCGTACGAGCAGGGCGTGCAGACCAAGGTGGCCACCGGCGACAAGCCCGACCTGGCCTTCTGGCAGCCGACCGCGTCGATGCTGACCGCGCTCAACGCCCGCGCCAACCTCCAGCCGCTCGACGGCGCTCCCTGGGTCGCGTCCCTGTCGCCGGAACTGCGCGACATCACGGGCCTGCTGGACAGGACCCGCTACGCCGCGCTCATCACCAGCCCGGCGGTCGAGGGCGTCTACTACAACAAGGAGGTCTTCGCGGCCAACGGCGTCAAGGAGCCGCCGAAGACGTTCGACGAGATGGTGGAGGTCGCGCGGACGCTCAAGGGCAAGGGTGTGACCCCGTTCTTCGAGATGGCCGCCGACAAGTGGGCCACCCAGTGGTGGGTGCAGGTCCAGCTCGCCGACGCCGCCCGCGACGGGTTGTGGGAGCGGGTCAACACCGGCAAGGAGACGTTCGAGGACAAGACCATCCTGGACGCGATCAAGAAGTACAAGGCGCTGATCGACGAGGGGCTGTTCAACTCCGACATCAAGACCGCAAAGTTCGAGGACCAGGGGGCGGCGCTGCTGTCCGGCAAGGCCGCCATGGTCGTGCAGGTGAACTCGTTCTTCGGCCAGCTCCAGGCCAAGGCGGACACCGCGGAGCTGGACGAGAAGATCGGCTTCTTCCCCATCTCGCCGTCCGGCAACGTCGGCACCTTCATCCCGGACCAGTCGAACGCGCTGGTCGCGTTCCGCACCGGTGACGCCCGGCGGGAGGCGGCGGCGCGGCAGCTCCTGGCGTACTGGATGGGGCCCGGCTACGCCGGGTTCGTCGCCGACCGCAAGACCGTCTCGCTGCGCGCCGACGTGCCCACCCCGCAGGGGGTGCCGAAGGCGCTGCTGGACGTGCACGCCTCGCTCGGGCAGGCGGTCGGGTCCATGCAGGCGCTGGCCGTGGCCAACCCCGACCTGTACCTGAACCTGTCCGACATGATCACCGGCAGCCTGACCCCCGAGCAGGTGGCCGCCGCCACGCAGAAGCAGTTCGCCCAGCTCGCGAAGGCGGCCGGAGCCACCGGCTTCTGATCCACCACGCTTCAGATCGACCACGCTTCTGATCCCAGATGCTTCTGATCCCAGACGCTTCTGATCCACGGCAAGGAGCCGCTCGTGCCGACCGGTACACCAATCAGGCCCGCGGCGGCCCGCGCGAGCACCCACCCGATGTGGTTCCTGGCGCCGGCGTTCGCGATCCTGTTCGTCTTCTTCTTCCTGCCGACCCTGTTCAACTTCGTCTACGCCTTCACCGACTGGTCCAGCTTCAAGAGCGAGATCCGCCCGGCCGGGTTCGACAACTTCGCCTACCTGCTGTCGGACGGCACCCTGTTCGGCGCGCTGCGCATCACGCTGATCTACGCCGTCCTGGTGGCGCTGTTCCAGAACCTGTTCGGCTTCGGCCTGGCGGTGCTGCTGGAGAAGGACACCTGGCTCAACCGCGCGGCCCGCCTGGTCTTCCTCATCCCGGTGCTGATGTCCGCCCTGGCCGTCGGGTACGTCTTCCAGGCCCTGCTCAAGCCGGACGGCAGCCTCAACGACCTGCTCTCGGCGCTGACCGGGCAGCAGGTGCGGATCGCCTGGCTGGGCAGCACCACCTGGACGCTGGTCCTGGCCGCGGTGATCCACGCCTGGAAGTGGATGGGTCTGTCGATGCTCATCTACCTGGCCGGGCTCAAGACCGTCCCGGAGGACGTCACCGAGGCCGCCCGCATCGACGGCGCCTCGGCCCGGCAGGCGTTCTGGTCGGTACGCTTCCCGCTGCTGGCCCCCGCCGTCACGTTCAACGTGGCCACCGCGCTGCTCGGGTCCATGAACGGTTTCGACATCGTCCAGGCGCTCACCGGCGGCGGCCCCGCCCGCAGCACCGAGATCCTGAACATCTTCATCTACCGCACCTTCGGCCAGGGGCTGTTCGCCCAGGCCACGGCCATGAGCCTGGTGCTGTTCCTCATGGTCGCCCTGCTGGCCTTCCCGGTCATCCGCGTCCTGCGCAAGAGGGAGGAGATCCTGTGAGCGTCCCCGTCTTCGGCGCCGCCCGGAGCGGGCGCGTGCGGCCCGCGGCGGCGCGGGGACTGGCCGCGCGGCTGCGGCCCTTCGCCGTCGTGGCGCTGGTCGTGCCCGTGATGGGCGTGCCGCTGTGGCTGATCGTCGTCACGGCCGGCAAGTCGCAGGGCGAGGCCCTGTCGCCGGATCTGTCCCTCCCGTCGCGCTGGCAGCTGTGGGACAACCTCGCGCAGGTCTGGCAGCAGGGCGAGATCCCGGCCGCGTTCCTGGGCAGCGTGCTGATCGTGGCGCCGTCGGTCGCGCTGGTGCTCGCGCTCGGCTCGATGGCGGCGTGGGTCCTCGCCCGGCGGGGCGGGCGGCTCACCGCCGTGCTGTACGCGCTGGCCATCAGCGGCATCGTGCTGCCGCCCGCCGTCGTCACCATCGTGCTCCTGCTGCGCCAGCTCGGCCTGGCCGGCAGCCCGGCCGGGATGATCGGCGTCTATGTCGGCATCTACCTGTCCACCGTCATCTTCTTCGTCACCGGCTTCGTCCGCACCGTGCCGGTGTCGCTGGAGGAGGCGGCCCGCATGGACGGCGCCGGGCCCGTGCGGGTGTTCGTCTCGGTCATCCTGCCGCTGCTGAGGCCGGTGCTGGCCACCGCCACCATCCTCATCTGCCTGTACGTCTGGAACGACGTGTTCTACGCCTTCTTCGTCGTCGGCGGCCGCGTCGACACGCTGCCGCTGAACCTGTTCCAGGTCGCCAACGCCGGCCTCTACCTCAACAACTGGCACCTGATCTTCGCCTACATCATCCTGATGAGCCTCCCCCTGCTGGTCGTGTTCGCCGTCGCGCAACGGAAGATCATCGCCGGGATCACCGGCGGCGCCGTCAAGTGAGGGCGATCAGGTCGGCGTAGTCGTCGTTCCAGAGGTCCTCGACGCCGTCGGGCAGCAGCAGCACCCGGTCGGGCCGCAGGGCCTCGACGGTCTCGCGATCGTGCGTGACCATCACCACCGCCCCCTCGTACGCCGCCACGGCCGCCAGCACCTCCGCCTTCGACGCCGGGTCGAGGTTGTTGGTCGGCTCGTCGAGCAGCAGCACGTTGGCCCGGGAGCTGACCAGCCCGGCCAGCGCCAGCCGGGTCTTCTCGCCGCCCGACAGCACGCCGACGGGCTTGTCCACGTCGTCGCCGCCGAACAGGAACGAGCCGAGCACCGTCCTGGCCTCGCCGTCGGTCAGCTGCGGGGCGGCGGCGGCCAGGTGCCCGCCCACCGTGTGCGCCGGGTCCAGGGTGTCGTGTTCCTGGGCGAAGTAGCCGAGCCGCAGCCCGTGGCCGTGCACGACCCGTCCGGAATCCGGCCGCTCGCGCCCGGCCAGCAGCTTGAGCAGCGTGGTCTTGCCGGCGCCGTTGAGCCCGAGCACCACGAGCCGGCTGCCCCGGTCGACGGCCAGGTCCACCCCGGACAGCACCGGCAGGCTCCCGTAGGACTTGGCCAGGCTGATCGCGCCGAGCGGCGTCCTGCCGCTGGGCGCCGGCTCGGGCAGCCGGATGCGCGCGACCTTCTCGGCGCGGCGGACCGGCCGGGCGCTGGCCAGCATGCGGTCGGCGCGGCGGGCCATGTCCCTGGCCCGGACCGCGGTGGCGGACCTGGAGCGCATGCGGTCGGCCTGGGCGTGCAGGGTGGCGGCCTTGCGCTCGGCGGCGGCCCGCAGCCGTGCCCGGCGCCGGTCGTCGGCCTCGCGGTCGGCGAGGTAGGCGTGCCAGCCGGTGTTGTGCACCTCCAGCGCGCCCTGCTCCACGTGCCAGACCCGGTTGATCACGTCGGCCAGCAGCCCGGTGTCGTGGCTGATGAGCACCAGCCCGCCGGAGTAGCCGACCAGGAACGTGCGCAGCCAGGCCACGGAGTCGCCGTCCAGGTGGTTGGTGGGCTCGTCGAGCAGCATGACGCCCGGCTCGGCGAAGAGCACGCGGGCCAGCTCGACGCGGCGCCGCTGCCCGCCGGACAGGGTGCCCAGGGGCTGGTCGAGGACCCGGTCGGGCAGGCCGAGCCCGGCGGCGACGCGGGCGGCCCCGGCCTCGGCCGGGTAGCCGCCGCGGGCCTGGAACTCGGCCTCGGCCCTGGCGTAGCGGGCCATCGAGCGTTCGTCGCCCGACTCGGCGAGCGCGGCCTCGGCGTCGCGCAGCGCGCGCATGGCCTGGTCCAGGCCGCGGGCGGACAGGACCCGGTCGAGGACGGCGATGCCGGGATCGGCGGCGGCCGGGTCCTGCGGCAGGTAGCCGACGGGCCCGGTGCGGACGATGTCGCCGGCCGCGGGCTGGAGCCGCCCGGCGAGGATCTTCATGAGGGTGGTCTTGCCCGCGCCGTTGCGGCCGACCAGGCCGATGCGGTCGCCGGGAGCGACGTGCGCGGTGACGCCGGAGATCAGGAGGCCGGCGCCGGCACGCACGTCGAGGCCACGGAAGGTAAGCATGGGATTGCGCTCCGGAGAAGCTAGAGGACACACGGGTGGCGTGGAAGCGGGTGTCCTTGCTAGGAAATTCTGCGGGGCGAAGCCATGCGATCAGTCTACGGGCGGGCGCAACCGGTTATCCGGGAGCGGCGGCGGCCCGTGCCGGGCCCCGCGGCGCGGGGCCCGGCAGGAGGTCGTCCTCGGGGGGAGCCGCCCAGCCCGGTGGACTCGCCGTCCGGCTGCTCCTTGGATCCGCGGTGCTTCCTGACTCGAGGCGGGCTGCTCGCGGGCCGCCCCGGCGTCAGGCGGGGAAGTCGCTCGGGTTGACCGAGCTGGTCTTCGCGTTGCCGCCCCTGACCGGGTTGAGGGTGAGGGTCCAGATGGTGGTCGACCTGGAGGTGGTGACGAACTTCAGCCGGTCGTTGAACCGCTGGTAGGCGGCGGCCCTGGTGAACCGGCCCTTCGACGTGCTGAAGCGGTAACCGGTGGTGAAGTAGATCCGGTACGTACCGTCCCTGACGTCCTTGATGCTCGCCGTGGACTTCGCGCGGACGTAGATGCTGATGGCCTTGGTCCTGCCCCTGACCAGAGCCACGACGCCGTCCTTGGAGGTGCCGTTCTTGATCTTCAGGGTGCCCAGGCCGCCGCTGATCCGGTCGTAGAGGATCCGGCCGTTGCCCGGGCGCGCGGCGGCGGACTCCGCCGTGAACGTCACCGAGGTGACGGCCCGCTCGCCGGTCGCGGCGGCGGCCGGGGAGGCGGCCAGCAGCCCGCCGGCCAGCGCGACGGCCGCGACGGCACTGGTGCCTGCGAGAGGTCTCTTCACAAAAACATCTCCTTCGGGAGGCATAGTCACGGTAAAGATAGAAGAGCCGGGCTTGATTGGATACCTGGTATTTGGCAAGGGCATCCGGAGCCAGGTCATTCGTCCTGGGGCATGCGGCTCGTGTCCGTGCGGCGTGGTGGGCCGGGTCTCACGGGCTGGCCGGGTGGGTGCGCGGTGCGGGGCCGCGGCATCGCCCGACCGCCGCCTCCGCCAGCTCGGGCAGGTCCGTACGGTCCTCGCCGGCCCAGGCGGCATACCCGTCCGGGCGGACCAGGACGGCAGCCGGCAGGCCGGGCACGGCCGGGCCCGCGTACCGGGCGACCTTGACCGCTTGCCCGACCGCCGCCGCGACGGCCCCCTGCCCCGTCGCGTCCACCAGCAGGTGGCGGCCGTCGCGCAGCAGCTCGTACAGCCGGCCGGCCGTGCACGGGAGGTCGGGCACGCGCCGCCCGGTCCACGGGTGGGCGTGCCGGGTCGTGGCCGGGTAGCCGATGCCCAGCCCGGTCAGCCGGCCGGCCAGCAGCCGGCGGGAGCGCCCGAACCGCAGGAGCAGCCGGATCGTCAGGGCACGCAGCGCGCGGCGGATCGCCGAGCGGCCGAGTACGAGGCGGTTGAAGGCGTCGGTCAGCGCGAGCACCTGCGTGCCCACCCGGTGCCGCTCGCGCTCGTAGGTGTCCAGCAGCCCGTCCGGCGCCTGCCCGCGCACGGCGGCGGCCAGCTTCCAGCCGAGGTTCATGGCGTCCTGGATGCCGGTGTTCATGCCCTGCCCGCCCAGCGGCGAGTGCACGTGGGCGGAGTCCCCGGCGAGGAACACCCGGCCGGCGCGGTACCGCCTGGCCTGCCTGCGCTCGCTCAGGAAGCGCGAGCTCCACCGCTGCTCGCGCATGCCGAAGTCGGTGCCCGCGATGCGCAGGAAGGCGTCCCGCATCTCCGCCATCGGCAGCGGCACGTCCAGGGGGACCTGCTCGCGCAGCCGGTCCCAGGCGATGGCGCGGAACCACCCGTCGCCGAACGGCACCATGAGGACGACGCCCTCGGGGCCGTTAGCGGCGAACAGGGCGTCCTCGGGCGGCTCGGCGAGGCGTACGTCGGCGAGCAGGATGTGCGTCTCGTACTGCTTGCCGGCGAAGTCGATCCCGAGCAGGCCGCGGACCCTGCTGTGCGCGCCGTCGCAGCCGACGACGTAGCCGGCCGACTCCGTACGCCCGCCGGCCAGCTCCAGGACCACCTGCCGGGCGTCCTGCCGGAGCCCGACGACCTCCGCGCCGCGGACGATCTCCACGCCCAGCTCGCGGGCGCGATCCTCCAGCAGGTGTTCCGTGCCGCTCTGCGGGACGATCAGGACCATGGGGTACCTGGTCTCCAGCGTGCTCAGGTCGAGGGCGGCGCCGGGGGCGGGCTGGAGCCGGCGCACGGGGACGCCGCGGGGCAGCAGGTCGTCCGCCAGGCCCCGGGCGTCGAGGAGTTCGAGGGTGCGGGCGTGCACGGCGAACGCCCGGGTGATGTTGGGCTGCTCGGCGCGCCGTTCCAGGATCTTGCAGCGCACGCCGGCCAGGGCGAGCTCGCACGCCAGCATGAGACCGGTCGGTCCGGCGCCTACGACGATCACGTCTGTCGGGTTCATCGGGGATCTTCCCTCCGGGTTCGTTGCCACCACCCTCCGCCCGGACCTGCCCCGTCGAATCGGTGAAGTACACAGTCCCGGCGGTCAACGACCTCCGCCCAGACGGCCGGGATCCTCCACGGAGAGCCGCACCAGCTCGGCCCGCGACGAGATGCCCACCTTCACGAACACCTTGTGCAGGTGGTAGTCGACGGTGCGCGGGCTGAGGAACAGGTGCGCCGCGATCTCCCTGTTCGTCCCGCCCTCCGCGACCAGTCGCGCGATCTGCAGCTCCTGCGGCGTCAGGTCGGCGATCGTGCTGGGGTCGCGCTTGCGCGCGGTCTCGCCGGTCGCCTGGAGCTCCACCCGGGCGAACTCCGCCCAGGGCGCCGCGTTCAGCCGCTGGAACGTCTCGCCCGCCGCACGCAGGTGACGCCGCGCCTCGGCCCGCCGCCGGCGCCTGCGCAGCACCTCGCCGAACAGCAGCGCCGTCCTGGCGGTGTCGAAGGGCCGGCCGGCGGCCGCGTGCAGCGACAGCGCCTCGGTGAAGCGGGCCTCGGCGAGCTCCGGCGCGTCGGCGCCCTCGACCAGGGCCCGGCAGCGGGCCACCAGCGCGTGCGCCCACGGTGCCCGGGTCGGCCCGGCCCAGCCCCGGAGCAGGTCCAGGGCCGCCATGGCCCGGTCGGGGCGGTCGGTGCGTACGGCGGCCTCGACGAGATCGGCGGCGGCGAAGATCTTCACGGCCGGGTGCCCCTCCCCCGGCCCGGCATCCGCCATCGCGTTCAGCCGGTCGAACGCCTCCCCCTTCCGCCCCTCCCCCAGGTCGAGCAGGGCCAGCGCCCACGCCGCGATACTGGCGGGCGGTCCGAGCCGCTGCCCGATGGCGTGCGCCAGCGCGGCCCCCGCCTCCGTACGGCACTCCGCGGCCCGGCCCTGCGCGGCGGCGATCCAGGCGAGCACCGCGCGGTGGTGGGCGGCCGTGTTGTCCTGCCCGGTGTCGAGCGAGAGCCGCAGCCCCTCGGTGGCGGTGGCCCGGGCGGCGGCGAACCGGCCGGTCCACATCTGCAGCGCCGCGAACGGCGCGAGCAGCAGGGGCAGCACGCTGACCGCGCCGGCCGCGCGGGCGCGGACGGCGGCCCTGGTGAACAGGTCGAGCGCCGTGGCGTCCACCCCGGCGAACATCGCCGCGGCCGCGGCCATGCCCAGGCTCAGCGGGTCGGCCTGGTCCTGCGCGGGCTCGCTGCCCTCGCGCAGCGACGGGTTGGCCCGCTCGGCGTCCCCCTCCAGGAGCGCGGCCAGGCCGCCCACCAGCCTGGCGCCGTCGGTGACGGCGCCCTCGCCGCGCGGCAGGCCCGCCAGCCGCCGGTCGGCCTCGGCCAGCTTCGGCAGGTCGGCGACGGTCCAGGCCAGCCGGCCCGCCTCGGTCAGCATGCGCGCGGCCTGGCCCGGGTGCAGCGCGGCGACCGGCTCGGACGCGGCGACGAGCATCGCGTACGCGGTGTCGGGCCGGCCGCAGAGACCCTCGATCGCCCCCCGTACGTGCTCGCCCCGGGCACGCAGCAGCGGATCGGCGTCGATGTCGGAGACCTGCGAGGACAGGATGCGGTGCAGGTCCTCGCGCGAGGGGGAGACCAGCTCGCAGCCGATGTCCG